>JAFTPO010000038.1 GCA_017463225.1 Lachnospiraceae bacterium
AAGGCATCATTGCCGTTATCTCCGTCTCAACGGTTTCGAATATTTATTTTTTTACAGTATAGCACTTCCAACCTACTTTGTCAATAGGTTTGGAAACTTTTTCTTGATTTTATTTTATGCTTTGATTTTAAAAAGTGAATTCGATTTTCTTACACCAGCACACACAGGAGGAGATAACTCAATCGCATTTCGTTACATACCCACAGCCATAGGCTGTGGGCACTGACTCGTTCACGACGAGTCAGCATCTAAAAATGCGTATAATAACTCAATTTTTATTATACCACAAAATCTGTCGGATTTCAATATCTGAACGGGTTTTGCGGAAAATTTTGTCAAGGTGCAATCAGTGGATTTATAAAGTTTTCAGGCTCTTATTCTCTTGTATATGAAATTACCCTACTGCACATTTTACAGCAGACACAGCGTATATAAAAACCATTTTTCGCCCCGAAAATGCACAGAAAAATTCACACCCCAGCGCACACGAAAAAAGTTTTCAACTCACACTGAAATCACCATAATAGGAATGTATCCTGCACCGAAATATCGCCACATCATATCCCACGACACAGAAATTCACGCAGGGAATATTACTGGAGATATTAAAGATATAGGTTGCTATCATCTAAAAACAAAAGAGCTATTATTAACAATCAATCCATCAATCTACGCAAAAGGAAACCGCCGTAGCAGGATTTCTGCGGTACGGCACAATCGAATAAAACAGTCGTTTAAGCGCCGAGAAGGTACAGTAAATCTGTATCGGAACGGTGCTTTTTTATGTGTCGAGGGTTGCCACCCTACGATTTTTTCGGCGTATAAAAGTGGAGGGGTATTTTTATGGTTGCCACCAACTGTATTTTTTGGCTTGAATATTAGAGAGTATTTTCATGCAGGCGTAATATAATCAAGAAAAAGTGCAGATTTTCAAAAAAACAAATGGCTCAATCTCTTGATTTTTTACTGTTAATAGTAGAGGACTTTATAAAAATTCTCGCTTATCCGAAGAAAATATGCGATATTTTCGCCCCGAAGATTGAATTACCAGTCCTGTTTTGGGCTGTATATAGTAGAGAACATTTTTAAGTCTGATAAAATTATTTGGCTCAACCTACTAAATTTTCGGCTTATAAAAGTGAGAGGAATTTTATAAAATGATGCATTACCCTGCAATTTCTATACTGTTAATATTAGAGGAATTTATTCTGAGTGCCAATTATGAATTTCTAAGAAATGTGAAAGTTTGATGAAACTTTTTCAAAACACCTTCTAAAATCAGCTTAAAAATGGCAATGAGTGAAGGAATAAATTTATTTGGTACACCGAGTTGTAAATTTACTGTAAATATTAGAGAGCTTTTTCGTACACCCCACGAAATTTTCGGCGTATAAAAGTAGGGGGCATTTTTACAGTTCTTGACCAAGTTGATAATAAAAATAAGAATACCGTAACGATTCGTGACTGAAATAAAGAGATTATTTCGCCCGCCAAATTGTAAATTAACTGTAAATATCAGAAAGTTTTTTTGTACACCTACCTGATTTTTTCCTGTATATAATAGAGGGTTTACATATCCCGATAATCGGGAGAAATAAAAACGAAAGGATTTGATACAATGCCAAAATTATTAGCAAAACGAAACAGATTTGTTTCTATGGACAACGAATTTCTCACAAGAAAGGATTTATCACTGAAAGCAAAAGGACTACTTGCGTGTATGCTGTGCCTGCCGCCTGACTGGAGATTTTCCATTGATGGACTTGCCTACATCAACAAAGAAAGCGAGAGTGCCATTTCTTCTGCGTTACGGGAGTTGGAGCAGTTCGACTATCTGCGACGGAGTTATCCGAGGACAGAGGACGGGAAAATTGCAAACGCCGTTTACACGATTTGCGATATTCCAATCGTCGAATATGAAACGTTGCACGGCGAAAGTGATGACGCCCCGAATTAGGGCTTCACCTTCCGCTATGACTCCCTGTTTCAGGGAGTCATAGCGGATGTATCGTTTCATGGCATACTGACAGTGAACGAAACGTTCAGCGTTCAAACCACCGCCTTGAATTAGGGCGGTGGTTGCAGAGAAAGCACACGCCCCGTTTCAGGGCGGGTGCAGGGAGCGTTTTTTATGCGTCATGAATTGCGGCTCCATAGACACAGACCACCGTCGCAATTTGCGACACTGGTTTAAGATAAAGGGAGCGGTGTTTTACCGCATCCCTTGATACGAAAAGCGTACTTTAACTACATTCCCTATGGGAGTCCAAATTGGACCCCCATCTCCGAAGCAAAGAGATTGAAAGGCGTCATCATTTTGATGACACCCGAAATCCAAAAGTCATGAAATCCGACCTTAGAAATAATGATGAGGTGGTAATTCACCACCCCACAAGGACTGAACGAAACGTTCACCCTTATGGCACATTCCCAAAATGGGAAGCTACCGTACAACTCTGCAAGGGCGTAACCATTCGTTACTCCCTTACAATAAAAAACGAAAGGAATTTTATATTATGCCGAGAATGAGCAAGAAAAGAAAACTGGAATGGTCGCTGTTTCTGAATGAGCGTGGTCGCATAATATGCAACGAATTATGTCGGCGGTGCTTTTACGATTGCAAGCAGAGTTACCGTGCCATTGTAATTGAATGTCCGAGGTATTTATCGAAACGTTCTTCTGTGGCGGTACGGCTAAAAGCACAGTGAAGATTTTTTACCGTGCCGTAAAAATATTATAAACACTCCTCCGAATTTTTTACATAACGCAAAAGCGTATGTCGGCAGAAATCTGCTGAAATTTATTTTTATGGAGGAAAATCATTATGAAAAGAAAAATTCTCACAATCAAGGAAGCCGCACAGCTTATCGACGGACTCACCGAATATCGTATCCGTCAGATGTGTATTTCGGGACGGCTCCCGTGCTTTATGGCTGGCAAAAAATATCTTATTGCAGAGGAAAATCTGTATAGGGCTGTGTTCGGAGAAAATTATGACCGAAAGGACGGTGATGTTGCGTGAGTAATTATAACGAAAAGGAACTTATCCGCACAGAAACGGATTACGAAAAAGTTCTCGCCGAGCGTGATAAGCTTCAGGCAGAGCTTGACCTTCTGACAAAAAAGGAAACGCAAAAAGAACACAAGGTTGCTACTATGCAAAATCGTTACAAGGAGCAGAAACGCCGTAGCCGCAACCACCGACTTATCGAACGTGGTGCAATTCTGGAGAGCCTTATTCCAAACGCTGAGAGCTACACCAACGAGCAGATAAAACACATCATCAAGATAGCTTTCGGAAATCTTCCCGGCGGATTACAGGGCATACACTTCCCCGAAAGTCTGCGTGATAATTCTTGAACAAGCTGTTTTGCAAGCTCAGCAATACTGCTTCCCTTGGTACAAGGGCGCACTTATATACCACAAATGCGGTATGTGCGCTCTGCGAGGCAATTCGCAATACTGCTCAGAAAAGAAAAGGAGGTTTTGACAATCGCAATCTATCATTGCTCCATCAAAATTATCAGTCGTGGCAAGGGCAAGTCTGCCGTTGCCGCCGCTGCTTATCGTTCCGGCGAAAAACTCACGAACGACTATGACGGAACTACTCACGATTTCACACGAAAGGGCGGTGTAGTTCATACAGAAATTCTCCTGCCCGACAATGCGCCGAGAGAATATGCAGAACGTTCTACTCTCTGGAATGCTGTCGAAGCGGTGGAGAAATCAAAGAACGCACAGCTTTCACGGGAGATTGAAATTGCACTGCCGAATGAACTTTCCGAAGCAGAGTGCATTACTCTTGCGAAAGAATTTGCACAACGAACTTTTGTTGACAAGGGTATGTGCGCTGATGTCTGTATTCACAATCCCAACCGTGAGCAGAAAAATATCCACGCTCATATTATGCTGACAATGCGTCCGTTTAACGAGGATGGGACGTGGGGTGACAAGCAGAAGAAAGAATATATGCTTGATAAGAACGGCAACAAAATTTATGACAAACGCAAGCGCACTTACAAGTGCCGTACAGTTCAGACTACCGATTGGAATAGTCGGGAAAAGGCTGAGGAGTGGCGTGTCGAGTGGGCGGAATTTTTAAATCAGGCTCTCGTTGATAAAGGTTTAGCTACGGAAGAAGAATTGTTACAGCACCGCCGCAATATTAAACTTGAAAATTCAGAACAAGTTATAGGCGGCGGAAATGGGTCAAGCGTCACGCTTGTTGACCACCGTTCTTTTGAGCGTCAGGGTAAACTTGAAAAACCAACAGTCCATATGGGAGTCGCCGCAACGCAGATGGAGCGTAAAGGCATACGCACCGTCAAAGGCGATACCAACCGAGAAATCAAATCCATAAACGCAAAAATTTCTGCTCTGCTGAAAAGAATTGAAACGCTTGATAATGAGCTTGCCAAGATGAAGGAAATCCCGAAAGAGGACAGCCTCATTGAAATGCTTATGCGCTTTCACGATAACGGAATTAAATTTTCGGAGGTGCGTGGTGTCAGCGTTTCCAATCTGAAAAAGATTGCAAAGTTCAAGGATTTGACTCACCTTATTGCTTTCGTACAGGGGCATAAAATCGGAACTCTCTCTGAGCTTGCGGAGAAAAGTTCACAGACAAGGGAAACTCTGAAATCTCATAAGAGGGAGCTTATCGACAAGCAAAATCGTATCAAGGAACTTGAAGAATTACTGAATAATTATCCACTCTACAAGGAAAACAAGGCGGCTTATCTGGAGTGGCAGTCTATCATTAATCCGAAGAAAAAGGAAAAATATTATGACAAGCACTACGGAGAAATTGCGCTGTTCAAGACGGCGAAATCTTTTTTTGACAGCAATCTCAACGGTGCGAAGCTTACTCCGAAAGCGTGGCAGAGGGAACTGGATGAACTGAAAAAATCCGCTGAGGTTGACCGTGCGAAAGTAGAGAAGCTTGGCGATGATGTGGCAGTTATGGAAACGCTGATTTATAATGTTCAGCGACTTACAAATTATGAGGAAAAGCAGAATGAAATTCAGCGCAGGCGTACTGCTGAATTGGAATAAATCGAAGAAAGGAAGATGCTAAAATGTTTATTTTTATAGGAAGGAGGGTTGCCCTTATGAAAAAGGATATCACATCTGCAACCGAATACAAAATCGGTAATACGACATATATTGTGAACCTCGTGTTCAATAAAAACACAAGTGAGAATATCTCCGACATAGTAAAGCGTTTGATAGAGCGTGATATCAAAAAACAAGCGGCATAACCGTTTCACGACTCTATGAAAATTTCATCACTTTAAAGTATTGATATTTTACGGTGGATGTGCTATAATTATTGTACATTAGTCGCCGTAATTGTCAGAAAGGAATGGTTATGTTTACAGACAAGATTACGGCTCTTTATTGTCGCTTGAGCAACGACGATGATTTACAAGGTGAGAGTAATTCAATCACCAATCAAAAAGCAATTTTAAAGAAATATGCTGATGAAAACGGACTCGGAAACACACAGTTCTATGTTGACGACGGTTTCAGCGGAACAAATTTCAATCGACCTGATTTTATGAGAATGATGGAAGATGTTAAGTCGGGAAAAATTTCTACCATCATTACAAAGGACTTGTCACGTTTCGGCAGAGATTATCTGATGACAGGGCAGTATATCGAAATGGTGCTTCCTGATTATGATGTTCGGTATATCGCAATCAATGACAACGTTGACACTCTTCGTAGCGAGAACGAAATGATGGTTTTCAAGAATGTTTTTAATGACTGGTATGCCCGTGACTGCTCAAAGAAAATTAAGGCAGTTTTCAAGGCGAAAGGACAGTCGGGAAAGCCACTCACCACAATTCCGCCTTACGGCTACAAAAAATCTGAAGCAGACAAGAATGTATGGGAGATTGACGAGGAAGCCGCAGAGGTTGTCCGCAGAATTTTTCAGCTTTGCATTGACGGGTATGGTCCGACGCAGATTGCGAGAATACTGACTGAGGATAAAGTTCTTACGCCTACTGCTTACGCAGAACTCAAAAAATCGGGAAACATTACTTGTGCCAAACCTTATCGCTGGGCACAGAGGACGATAGCTGATTTACTCGAAAAGCTTGAATATGTGGGTCACACGGTTAATTTCAGAACCAGAAAGAAATCCTATAAGTGCAAGAAAAAGATTGATAATCCCAAAGAGGATTGGGCAATCTTTGAAAATACGCACGAGGCAATAATTTCAAAGGAAGATTTTGATTTGGTTCAGGAGCTTCGCAAAAACAAGAGAAAGCTTCAGCATCAGGAAGAAGTCAATCCGTTTTCGGGAATGGTTTACTGCGCTGACTGCGGCAAGAAAATGTATCTCTGTCGTTCCAAAAGGCTCAATTCAGACCAAGAGCATCTGAAATGTTCGTCTTATGCGAAAGACAAAGATGATTGCTCCGCACATTTTATCCGCACTGTTGTGCTTGAAGAAATTGTGTTATCGGAATTGAGGAAGATGACAACTTTTGTCAGAGAGAATGAAGCGGATTTCTTACAATCGGCTTATGAATGTTCTCAGAAACAGCAGTCGGCAGAACTGAAAGCAGCAAAGAAAAGACTTGCCCAATCAGAAAAACGAGTTTCAGAACTGGACAAGCTTTTTACAAGGCTTTATGAGGATAACGTATCGGGCAAGATTTCTGATGAGCGTTTTGAGATGATGTCGAAAAATTATGAAGCTGAAAAAAAGGAACTTCGGCAGATTATTCCCGAATTATCTCAGTATATCGAAGCCAGCGAGCAGAAAAATGCTGATACGGCTCAGTTTATCGGAATAGTCCGCAAGTATTCCGAAATCCCGAAGCTTACGCCTGAAATTATGCACGAATTCATTGAAAAGATTGTCGTATATGCACCTGATAAGTCAAGCGGACACAGAACACAGCAGATTGACATCTGTTTCCGCTTCAATGTTGCGGTTGCTACTGCTGTCGCTGACAGTATGGTTTACGACAAAAAGAGAAAGGCTGCGTAGCTCGTTGCTACACAACCTTTCGGTTACATATTAAATACTTCTATATGGGTGGTCGCCTTTAAGGTAGCTTTTTTATGTTTTATGAACGAGCTAAATCTCTCATACACTTATCTAACTGCTGAAGAGTCTTCTGAACTGAATCATTGATTACGCCTGACTCATGAGCCATCTTTCCGAACTCGTGTGCAACAACTGTAAATCCACGTCCAGCCTCACCTGCTCTTGCAGCCTCGATAGAAGCGTTAAGTGCAAGAATGTTCTGCTTGTTCTCAATCTTCTTAAGTCCCTGAGATTTAACACTAAGCTCCTTTATGAGCTCGGCAGCACCCTCGATATCTGACTTAAAGCTCTCTTCCATGTTTGCAAACTCAGCCTTTCTAAAGGAAGCCTCCATAAGGTTCTGAATAGATGAAGCAAGCAACTGTCCTGCTGCTTCTACCATCTCCTCGTCAGCATCCTCATCAAGTGGCCCACCGATGATAGAAGCGACGATTACATCGTCAACTTCGATATCCTCACTGAATGCCTCGATGTTATCTCTTGAGAAGCCAAGCTTGTTTGAGAGGAAATTACCCTCATCATCTAATACTACTGCAATCATATTAGTAGCGGTTGACCATTTAACTAATAATTCTTCTAACTCACTAATATCTAAATAATCCTGAACTGTCATAGCCTTACCCTCCATCTATAGTATAGTCCTACCCAATATTTTATATAATTTGTCGACAAATTTCAACTAAATTATGTCAATTATAGAAAAATGTTTACAAAACCATTTTTCATTACTAAAATAGGGGTGCGAGACCATTAAATTTACTGAAAAATCAGCTAGGAGAGGATTATGAGAATATTTGATACCCATGCTCATTATGATGACAGAGCATTTGATGAAGATAGAGAGGAATTGATAACATCATTAAAGGATAAGGGAGTGGAGGCAGTGACCAATATTGCTGTAACTCTTAACTCCTCTAAGGTGGCGGTGGAGTACACAAAAAAATATGATTTCTTTTACGGAACAGTAGGGGTTCATCCATCGGATATAGAAGATATGGACCAAAGTGATGCTATGGATATACTTAAAAAGCTGGCTGTGGAAAATGAGAAAATTGTAGCCATAGGAGAGATAGGACTTGACTATCACTATGACAATATAGATAAAGCAAAGCAGCAGAAGCATTTTGCGGCGCAAATGGAGCTGGCCAAAGAGCTTAGTCTTCCAATAGTAGTGCACAGCCGAGATGCTGCAAAGGACACTTTAGATATTATGAATGCCACAAGGGCAAAGGACATAGGAGGTGTAGTTCACTGCTATTCCTATTCTAAGGAGCAGGCTAGGGATTATCTCAATATGGGATTTTTCTTTGGTATAGGTGGAGTGCTAACCTTTAAGAATGCTAAGGCTATTAAGGAGGTTGTGGATTATGTTCCACTTTCTAACATAGTAATCGAGACAGATGCGCCATATCTGTCACCGGATCCATTTCGCAGTAAGAGAAATGATTCCTCCAGATTGCCATATGTGGTACAGGCTATAGCGGACATAAAAAAGGTTTCTGTGAAGCAGGTGTACGAGGAAACCTGGAACAATGCACATAGATTGTATAGAATCAAGCAGTAACAAGGTGAAGAGGGATTTGTCCCCACCCCTAAACATATTATATAGGAGTAAGATAAAGCAAATATGGAAAAATTAAGCAACCCACAGGTTACCATAGATATAATTAAAAAGTATGATTTTGCATTTCAGAAAAGGTTCGGTCAGAACTTCCTTATAGATGGAAGAGTGATAGACAAAATTATAGCTGCGGCTGAGATTACCAAGGAGGACACTGTTCTTGAGATAGGCCCTGGAATTGGTACTATGACTCAGTATTTAGCTGAGGCAGCAGGCCATGTTATAGCTGTAGAAATAGATAAAAATCTTTTGCCAATATACGAGGAAACCTTGGCAGACTACGATAATATAACTATTGTAAATAATGATATATTAAAGGTTGATATACATGAGCTTATTAAGGGCAAGGCTGATAAGGTAAAGGTGGTGGCAAACCTGCCTTATTATATTACTACTCCTATAATTATGGGGCTTTTTGAGAATCATATTCCAGCTGAATCCATAACAGTTATGGTTCAAAAGGAGGTAGCTGAAAGAATGCAGTCAGGTCCCGGCTCTAAGGATTACGGAGCATTGTCTTTAGCAGTGCAGTATTATGCTAAGCCTTATATTGTGGCCAATGTACCACCTAACTGCTTTATGCCAAGACCAAATGTAGGCTCAGCGGTTATAAGGCTAACCAGCTGGGAGGAACCACC
This sequence comes from Lachnospiraceae bacterium, assembly GCA_017463225.1. Classification (GTDB taxonomy): domain Bacteria; phylum Bacillota; class Clostridia; order Lachnospirales; family Lachnospiraceae; genus Coprococcus_C. The sequence goes on from JAFTPO010000038.1 coordinate 9,326, forward strand.
GGTTACCGTAAAGGATGAAAAGCAGATGTTTAAGCTTATTAGAGCCTCATTTAATCAGAGAAGAAAGACACTGCAAAACGGTATCAACAATTCACCGGAGCTTAAGTTTACTAAGGAGCAGGTTGTGTCAGCTCTTAAGACAATGGGACTGTCAGAATCAGTTAGAGGAGAGGCCCTAACCCTAGAGCAGTTTGCAAAGCTAAGTGATTTGCTGGGAGATATGAAGTAAAAACAGTCATAAAATCATAAACTCACACATATAAATTTATAAGTCAAAGTGGCTTAAATGATTTGTATGAAGGTGAGGAAGCAATATGCAGGATAGATGGGTATCATATATTTTTAGATACCGGACTGATGATAATAGAAGATGTGAGAATTCAGGCTATGTAAAGCTAAGCAGGACAAGCAGGGGAACTCAGGATGAGGCTAAGCTTCGCATTGGTCTAAAGTGCTATAAGCCATATGTGTCACTGTGTAAAATATATATGGTGTATGATGGGAATAAGCTGGCTTTGTTGGATGAGCTAAAGATACCTCAGGAGGAAAAGGGTATAATAAATCTGGAGAAGAGACTACCCTGGAGAGATTTTGTAAGAAATGGAACTACACCTAAGGATTATGATGGTGTGGTGTTTATTAATCAGGAGGGTGAGCTAATGGCAGCTTCCTGGCCTGAAAAAGATATAGATGTTTCTGCGATTAATACTAACTTTAAGGCGGAGTCTGATGCGAAGGTTGTAAGTCTTGAAGCTACTACGAAGGTGGAGGTTCCAATAGCTACTGCAGTGGCAGAAAGTTATGAGAGAGTAGAAAGCTTCAAGGAACCGGAGAGTCTTGAAAAGCCGGATGATAGCATTGGGGCAGTTGGGAGATCGGAAGAATCAGATGAGATAGAGAATATATTAAAAACTCACATTAAACTGCCACAGCTGATGGATAGCCCTTTTACACGGTGTGTGAAAATCATACCGCAGGACATAGGAAGGCTGCCCATAAGTAATTGGAAGCTGGGACAAAATAGCTTCCTTACTCACGGCTATTACAAGTATAAGTATCTTATGCTGGGTATTATCGAATTAGATTTACAGAAAAAATACATAATAGGAGTGCCGGGAGTATACTCAAACAAGGAGAGATATCTGGCAAATATGTTTGGCTTTAGCCAATTTATTCCCGCCCAAAGAAGTGCAAATAAAACAGGTAGCTTTGGTTATTGGGTTTGGGAGGTCTTAAGACAGTAGCGCACTATATCCACATCCTGTCCAAGGATGTTTGCACTTTTTGGCTCTAAGTGTAGGGGATTAAAGTTAAGCTTTGTAGCCAGTCTTATGGATGCATAGTTTTCCGGGTGTATACGTGCGTCAAAGCGGTGTATGTGGTAGTATTCCTCCACCAATGGAATCAGTGTGGAGAGAACCTCAGTGGCAACACCTTGATTTTGATATAGAGAGTCTACCTTGTAGCCTATTTCAGCATAGTGTTCAGGTGCATTTTTGTACATATTAAAGTTTACCGCACCTATAATTCTCTGTGAATTTGCAGGACTATAGATGTAGTATCTCAAAAAGGAACCCAGCTCATAAGCCATATATTCACGTCTAAGCATAGCACTTTGATAGTCTATGGTATAGAAATTGGCAGGTCTGGTGGGTTCGAAGCTCTCAAAGGACATACGATTCCTAAGATACATATCAAGGACATTTTTTGCCTTGGTTTCATTTTCAACCTTGAGAATATAGTGTTGTGTAGTTAGGCTCAGTGGTCCCATAAGGCTCCTCCTTAAAATATTCTACATATAGTATATAAAATTGGACATTTAATGTCACGAAAATTATGATTATAGACAAACAGAAAAGAGAAAACCATTATGGAAAATAACAAGGAAGACAAGAAGTATATGAGACAGGCCATAACTCTGGCTAAGAAGGCAGCAGCCAGGGGTGATGTTCCTATAGGCTGTGTTATAGTATATGAGGGTAAGGTTATTGCCAGAGGCTATAACAAGCGCAATGCTGATAAGATGGCCTTGGCTCATGCGGAGATACTTGCCATAAAGAAGGCCTCTAAGGTTATAGGTGACTGGAGATTAGAGGATTGTACCATGTATGTAACTCTTGAGCCATGTCAAATGTGTGCGGGAGCTATAGTTCAGGCTAGAATTCCAAAGGTTGTTATAGGCTGTATGAATCCTAAAGCAGGCTGTGCAGGCTCTATAATAAATCTTCTGGATATGAAACAGTTTAATCATCAGGTGGAGACGGTCAGAGGTGTTATGGAGGAGGAGTGTTCTGCCCTTATGAAGGAGTTTTTTGCCTGGCTAAGGGAAAGCAAGAAAAACTGAAATAGCTTGACTTAACATAATATTTTTTATATACTAATCTGGTGGTAGTAGGATACTATGATTTGTCATAAAATTTCCGTGCAGCTGGGGAGTTAGCGGTGCCCTGTACTCGCAATCCGCTATAGCGAGAGTGATGGCCGGCCTCGGGTTTTTGCTTGTAGGGCTGCCCTTGGTAAGTGGCGTTGATGTTTGGGTCTCGCGCGACAGGAACCTATGAACCGTGTCAGGTCGGAGACGAAGCAGCACTAAGTAGGACCTTCTGGGTGCCGTGAGGTCGCCTGGGCTGAGTTAACTGCCTTGGTAACGCCTATGAGTTTTTCACAAAGCTGGTCGCACGGTTTTAAAATATATCTTAATTTTAAAGAACACAGAATTTCCATACAAATATGCAAAATGTCTATGGAATTTTACTCAAAAAAATGTTAAGATTAGGAATAATGCTAAAGATGCGTTATATTTCCGGATATAAGGGGCTATTTTTATGAATTACGCAGAGGTAATAGAATACGTAAAAAAGATGACTGCGGATAATGGCAGACCTCCAAATTATCCATTTAGAAGCAGATTTGATCATACACTTAGAGTTTACAGATGGGCTATAAAGCTTCAGTCAAAGCTTGGCGGAGATTTGGATATTATAGCACTTGCTGCTCTGTTGCATGACATAGGCTGGGATGAGAGTGGAGAGCGCTCACATGGTGAGGTAGGTGCCGAGCTTGCAGTTGAATATTTAGATAGCATAGGTGTTGACCCTGACATTATTAGAAGGGTTGGCGAGATTATTATGATTCATGAGGATAAGGACACTGATGCAGATTTATCCCTTGAGTGCAAGATAGTGATGGATGCAGATTTGCTTGATGAGGTTGGTGCAGTTGGTGTACTTTGGGACGCTATGGCAACTGCCTGTGAGGATGAGCCAACTTATAAGAAGGCATATTACAGAATAAAGAATTATTACAGAATTAACAGGCCTAAGATTAGAAGATGTAAGACAGATGCGGCTAGAGCAGAGTATGCTAAGCGTATGCAGATGATTGAGAGCTATATTTCTCAGTTGGAGAAAGAATTATTTTAGCAAAGAGCTGTTGCGGTGTTCCGTGACAGCTTTTTGATTATATTAAGGGAGTTATGGAGGAACAGGTTATGATAAAAGTTAGCGTAATAATGCCGGTATATAATTCTGAAAAGTACTTAAGAAAAGCTGTTGACAGTATTCTTAATCAGGACTTTGAGGGATATGAGCTTATATTGGTAGATGATGGAAGCCCTGATAATAGTGGTAAGATATGCGACGAGTATGCAGCAAATAATAAAAATGTTAAGGTTGTGCATAAAACAAACGGGGGGATTTGCTCTGCTCGAAACGCTGGACTGGATGTGGCGCAGGGTGAATATATAGGTTTTTGTGATAATGATGATGAATACTTGCCAGGTTTGCTTAAGGAAAACTATGAGCTTGCAAAGGCAAATGATATTGATTTATTAAGATATGCAAAGATAAAGAGAATGGAAAAAGATGATGGCAGAGTTTGGGAAACCATTACTAAGCTTGAGGAAATGATTATTGAAAAAAAGGATTTTTATAAGCATTATATAAATATTAGAAAAGAGGATACTATTTGGACTGGACTCTACAGGAGAGAAATAATTGAAGATAATAAGATTAGATTTAATGAAAAGATAAAATATGGTGGAGAAGATGTTTACTTCAATATTAGCATGCTGAAGAATTGCCAAAGATTAGGCTTTAATAGTAGACCATATTATTCGTGGACTCAGAGAGATACTCATAGCACATCAAGATCCTTCAATGATGAATTCTTAGATGATATGATAGATAATCTGCAGTTAGAATATGAGTTTATGAAGGAAACCTGCCAGGATAAGGTGTCTAACTATGTAAAAAATGTGTATTTAGTGAATTCATACATTCACACATTGGTTGATTACATGTCTGTTAAAAGCTGCAAGCTTACCACTAAAGAAAAGGCTGAAAGATTAGAGAGATTTAGAAAGCATCCAATTTTTGATAAGGAGATTCCAAAGGCAACATATAAGAAAATTAAAAAGGTAAATTATAGAATGTATATTACCATGAGGCTATTTGACAAAAGACGTTATGGAGCGTTGGTTTTTATTTTGGATAATGGTACAAAGATTTTAGCTAGGACAAGGTTTAAGTAATATAGAAAATAGGAGACCACATATGAAATTATTTACTGTAGGACCCGTTGATATGTATGAGGAAACCCTTAGGATAGGAGGGGAGCCGATACCATATTTTAGAACAAATGAATTCTCTGACATAATGTTTGATGTAGAGAGAAAATTTTTAGATTTGCTGGATGCGCCAAAGGGATCAAAGCTGATAACTCTTACCGCTTCAGGAACCGGAGCTATGGAGGCGTCTGTTCTTAATTTGCTTTGTAATGATGATAAGGTTCTTGTTATAGATGGAGGAAGCTTTGGAAAAAGATTTAGCCAGATTTGTCAGCTTCACAATATCCCATATACACCATTAGTTCTGGAGTTTGGTGAAACTCTTACTGAGGATAAATTACGCAAGTATGATAATCAGGGTTACACGGCATTGCTTGTAAATATTCATGAAACCTCAATAGGACAGTTATATGATTATAAGATGTTAGGCGAATTCTGTAAGAGAAATAATATGTTGTACATAGTGGATGCCATAAGCTCTTTCCTTGCAGATGAGCTATCTATGAAAGCAGCAGGGATTGATGCTGTAATTACAGCATCACAAAAGGCATTAGCTCTGCCACCGGGATTATCCTTTGTTGCATTATCTCCTAAAGCTTTAAATGAGAGAGTATCGAAGCTTCCTGTAAAATGTATGTATTTTGATTTTAAAGACTATCTAATAAATATGGAGAGAGGTCAGACTCCATTTACACCGGCAGTTGGTATCGTTATGCAGCTGAAGCAGAGATTGGATGATATATATAGCAGAGGGATTGACAGTGAAATATCTCATCACAGGGAATTGGCGGAAGCATTTAGGGCAATGTGTGATAAGCATGGAATATCTGTGGTTGATTTTCCAAAGTCAAATGCACTTACTACAATACAGTTCCCGAAGTCAAATGCGTTGGAGATTTTTGCGGTGATGAAGGATAAGTATGGAAAAATGCTTACTCCAAGTGGAGGCGAGATAGGCAAAAGAGTTCTTAGAGTAGGTCACCTGGGAAATAATACTTTAGAGGATTATGAGAAATTGATTAAGGAATTAATGGAGGTAATGGCGTAGTGAAAGCATTTTTACTTGCGGCAGGTAGAGGTACGAGAATAAGTAAAAGTATAAAGAATGTTCCAAAGTGTACTCTTGATGTAGGGGGTAAGCCTTTGGTGAGAAGAACTGTGGAGATGTTGCTTGCCAACAATATAGAGGTGACTATAATCGTTGGATATAAGCAGGAATTAGTAAGAAAGGCTTTAGAGGGTATGCCGGTTAATTTTGTGTACAATCCTTTCTTTGATATTACCAACAGTATAGGGTCTTTGTGGCTTGCAAACCAGTACTTTGAGAAAGAGGATACCATAGTTGCCAATGCTGATGTTTTCTGGTCACAGGAGATTCTTGATAAAATACTTGATAATAAAGCGGAGAATCTTATGCTTGCAGATTATGACAGAGTTGAAGATGGAGATTATTTCTTCAATGTTGTGGATGGGAAAATAACACAATATGGTAAAGAATTAACCAGAGAAAACCGTAATTGTGAATATGTTGGAATTGCTTATTTGGATAAGGATTTTATACAGCAATTCACCAGCCGATTGGATGAGCTGGTAAGTGGTCAGCAGCATGGTATCTGGTGGGAAAATGTGTTATATAGCTTTATAGGTGAAAGAGACATAAATGTTCTTGATATTAGTGGTATGTTTTGGTCGGAGATAGATTTTATCGAAGATTACCACAGAATAATAGAGTATGTAGGAAGAGAAAATGGGTAATAAGCTTTACGGATCATACGGAGAATATCAGCCGGAGATATTAGATAAATTACATAAGGCAGAAATAGAAATGTTAAAGGATTTTATGTCTGTATGCGAAAAACATAAAATCAACTATTTTGCCATAGCCGGTACTGCAATAGGGGTAGTTCGACATAAGGGTTTCATACCATGGGATGATGATATAGATATTGCGATGCTGAGAGAGGACTACGAAAAATTTATTCAAGTAGCTAAGGAAGACCTTTCTGACAAGTACGAATTTATGGGTCCTGACATGGAAAAGAAATATTATAATCTTCAGCCGGCAATGGTTAGAAAAGGGACTAAATTTGTAACAGAAACAGCCTGGGCTGCAGGTCAGGAGCCAGGATTATTTATTGACATTTTCATATATGAGAATATTCCGGATGATGAAAAGGAAGCAGAAAAAATAATCAAGAAAACATATATATATAAAATGCTATATATCATCAGGAATGTTAATTTCTTTAAATTAGTTAAGGGTGGCAGTTTAAACAAAAAGATTAAGAATATTGTATGTGGAATAATAAGATTATTCTTGCTGTTAATTCCAAATGGAAGCGATTGGTTTTATAAAAAGTATATAAGCTATGCAAAAAGCTATTACGGAAAAAGTGATAAATATACTGCATTATGTGATCCGGGAGCAAGGATTATGTGGGTAAGAAGAGATGAGATTTTTCCGTTGGTGGATTTGCCCTATGAGGACACAACTATGAAGATGATTAACCAATATGATAAACAGCTTAAGCGTCATATGGGTGATTATATGAAGATTCCACCAGTAGAAAAGAGGCTTAATCATTGTCCAAAGGTGTTGGATTTTGGAAAAGAATTTTAGTTTTGGAGCAGATGATGGAGAAAAAATCCTTAGGTGTAAATTTTATATTTAGTGTATTAAAGACACTGATGGGTGTTGTGTTTCCACTGATAACATTTCCATATGCGTTAAGAGTGTTAGGTCCGGATTATATAGGGAAGATAGATTACGCATATGCCAATGTTACATATTTTTCTTTGATAGGAGCCTTTGGTATTAGTGGTTACGCTGTTAGGGAGGGCTCCAGATTAAGAGATGACAAGGAAAAGATTAGTCAGTTTGCCAGTGAGATGTTGGCTATAAACCTTGTTACGGTGACAGTTGCGTATGTACTTTGCTTTTTGGCAATGTGTATACCAAAGTTCGCGCCATATAGAGGACTTATGCTGATATTTTCATCTACGATAGCTTTAACTGCAGTAGGACTTGAATGGCTTTATAATATTTTTGAGGAGTATAAGTACATTACAATAAGATCCTTTGTTTTTCAGGTGATTTCTCTTGTGACATTATTTTGTTTTGTTAAGGATGAAAATGATTATGTAATATATGCGATTACGTTGATTTTATCCAGTGTAGGATCTAATATTATGAATCTGATTCGTTCTAGAAAGTATATTAAGCTGAGATTGTCCCTTAATAACTTCAAGAAGCATATTAAGCCTATGTTTGCCATATTTTCTATGACGGTTGCATCCACCATAATTCTTTCAATGGATAAGACTATGCTTGGATATATTACTGAAAATGATACAGAAGTGGGTTTGTATGCCGCAACAACTAAAATAGTTGTAGTATTTACTTCTGTTATAGCGGTTATAAGAACTGTAATGATGCCTCGTGTTTCGTATTTTATGGAGACAGATAAAAGTCAGGCAGATAAATTGAATTATTTCTCTGTAAAGTTAGTTGCTATGTTAAGTATTCCTATAGCTGTGGGAATGGTTTGCTTAAGTGATGAGGTGTTGGTAATTTTTGCCGGGAAGGAGTTTATCGATGCCCATGTTCCTCTTAGAATTTTGATGGTAAATCTGGTTATAGCAGTGCTTAACGGCATTGTAATAAATCAGGTATTTATATCTAATAGAAAAGATAAATGGGCTTCTATTGCGGTTATCATTGGTGCAATAGTAAATCTGGTATTTAACTTACTTATGATTCCCGTTCTGGGTAAAGCGGGAGCAGCAATAAGTACATTAATGTCTGAAACATCAATATTTTTATTTGCCTGTATAGTAGGCAGGGGAATATTTAAGGTGGAATTGATATTAAAGCAGGTTATTCAAAGTTTGCTTGCTTCAGTGCCTATGATTGGAGTATATTATTTGTTCAAAAATATGATTAGCAGTGATATAATCATGGTCTTAGCTACAGTGTTAGTGGGAGCAATAGTTTATTTTGCTATGCTAATTATAATAAAAGGTGATATACTTAAAGAACTGATAGCCTATGCGAAGAAAGGTAACGAAAAAAGGGTATAACAATACGATGAGAGAATATGATGATATTACGTTAAAAAAAGTACAGCAGGCAGAATTAGGGATACTCAAAGATTTTATGGCTATATGTGACAGACATGGCTTGGATTATTTTGGTATAGCAGGAACAGGAATAGGAGCCCTTAGACATGGTGGGTTCATACCGTGGGACGACGACATTGATGTAGCTATTCCAAGAGAAGATTACGAGAAGTTTTTAGAGTATGCAAAAACAGAATTAGATGACAAATATATAATAATGAATTGTGAGTATGATAAGAATTATCCTCTAATGACTACAAGAATTATGATAAAGAACTCTGAGTTTAGAGAGGAAGCTCTAAAAGATATTAAGTGTCATCTTGGTATTTTCTTAGACGTATATCCTTTTGATAAAATAAGTGATGATCCAAAGGAATTTAAGAAGCAAGCTAGGGATGCCTGGTTTTGGAGTAAGATGCTTATATTGAGAAGTATACCGTTTCCGGTTTTAGGTTTTAAGGGAATTAAAGCAAAACTGGTTCACGCGGCATGTGCTATAGTACACGGATTGATGGTGTTATTTAGAATATCGAAGAAATGGCTGTATAGAAAATGCTATGAGGCAAGTACCAGATACAACCATTATGAAAAGACAGAGAGATTAGATTTTTTGTGTGACACAACACCATATATGAATATTTATAAGGTGGCAGATATCTATCCTTTGGAGAAAAAACAGTTTGAGGATATAATGTTGAATTTTCCTAGAAATATGCATGAAAACCTTACAGGTATGTACGGTGATTACATGCAGCTTCCACCGAAGGAAAAGAGAAAGAATCATTTTCCTTATAGCTTAGTATTTGAGGATGAATTCGGAAAGTAATGCAAGGAGGTAACCATATGAACGTAGCCCTTATATTTGCAGGTGGTTCAGGCACCAGAATGAATACAAAATCCAGGCCAAAGCAGTTCTTAGAGCTTCATGGTAAGGAGATAATTATATATACTCTTGAGCATTTTGAAAGGCATCCGGATATAGATGCCATAGCCATCGTGTGCATAGAGCCTTGGATAGAATATCTTAAGAAGGCGTTAAAAAAGCACGACATTACAAAGGTTAAGTGGATAGTGCCGGGAGGAGAAACCGGACAGGATTCCATATTCAATGGACTTGATGCTATACATAAGGATTGCCCGGAGGATTCCATAGTTTTGATTCATGATGGAGTAAGACCTCTTATAAATGAGCAGCTTATAAGTGATAATATAGCTTCTGTTAAGGAAAATGGTTCAGCCATAACAGTAACTCCGGTTATAGAGACAGTTATGCTAACAGAAAATGATAATAAGGTATATAAGAGTGTTAATCGTGACAAGTGTTGTACCGCAAAAGCCCCTCAGAGCTTTTACTTAAAGGATATTTACGGAGCTCATATGAAGGCTAGAGAAGAGGGTATCCACAACAAGATTGATTCAGCTACAATGATGAGTGATTATGGTTATTCTCTATACACTGTAGCCGGTGGACCGGAGAATATTAAGATAACAACTCCAACAGACTACTATATCTTTAAGGCATTAGTTGATGTTATGGAGAATTCTCAGATATTTGGATTATAGCAAGAAGGAGCAGATTATATGAATAGTATTTTGCTTGAGGATGTTAATAATATAGCAAACTCCCAGATGGTTTCCTGGGATAAGCTTCAAGGTAAGAGTATTTTTATTACCGGAGCCACAGGTTTAATAGGTAGCCAGATTGTATTAGGTATAGACCAGCACAATAAGAATTTTGGTACTGACATAAAGGTGTATGCATTGGCTAGAAATCTTGATAAGGCAAGTCGCCTTTTCGGTGAATGTACAGAGAATGTAGTTACGGTTCACGGAGATATGTGTGGTGAGTTTGCCATAGATGGTCCGGTGGATTATATAGTTCACGGCGCCAGTATGACCAGTTCTAAGGATTTCGTGGAAAAGCCGGTGGAGACGATTCTGACCGGAATCAACAGCACTGCCAATATTTTAAACTTTGCCAGAGATAAGAAGGTGTCAGGCTTTGTGTATTTGTCCTCCCTAGAGGCATATGGAGTAACTGATCCGTCTCTTACATCTGTAAAGGAGACAGATTATGGTTTCATAGATCAGCTGTCACCTAGAAGCAGCTATTCAGAGGGAAAGCGTATGGCAGAGTGTCTGTGTGCATCGTATGCTTCAGAGTACGCAGTTCCTGCAAAGCTGGTGCGTTTGTGCCAGACCTTTGGTGCAGGAGTTGACTATTCAGACAACAGAGTTTTCGCTCAGTTTGCCAAAAGTGTTATAGAAGGCAATGACATTGTTCTTAAAACTAAGGGAGAGACCTACCGAAATTACTGCTACACCAGTGATGCGGTAACAGGCATATTATGTGCCTTATTAGATGGTAATGTGGGAGAGGCTTATAATATAGCCAATCCAACTACCGGAATTAGCATAGCAGATATGGCGAAGATGGTAGCACATAAGCTGTCAGGGGATGCCATTAAGGTATGCTTCGATATAGCAGATGATGCCACAAAGCTTGGCTATGGACCAACCATTAAGGTTGCCTTAGATACCACCAAGTTAGAGGCACTTGGATGGAAGGCCACCGTAGACCTAGAGGAAACCTTCCGCCGCACTATCGAATACCTCAAGGACGTGAGGTAGGGGAAAGTTTTATCAGCCCGCATGTAGGTGCGGGCTTTTTTATATGTTACGATGGCTGGATAAGGTTAGTCTGCCGTGTGACTGCGAGGTGATTTTCTAATGTCCAAGTATAAATATTCAAAACTATCGGGGCACGTTCCATGCCGTGCATCCGTGCACGGTATGGAACTGCGCTGGCGTCCGTGCCAGCGCTCCCCTAAGATAATCAACTTGGCCATAAGAAAATCTACCTCTCGTCCCAATGTTAGACTAACCTTATCCAGCCATCTCACTTTATACAAAGCTTAAGCACCTACATGCGAACATAAAACTTTCCCATCGCCTTACGGCGATACAGGCCTTAGATTGCTCAGTTGCCGAAGGCAGTGAAAGGTTGATGCCCTTAGCATATATGCTGTTAACTGAATAATGTAAGGTATGAATAGGGGTGGTGCTTAAGCTACTTTTGCATTTGAGCATTTGCATTTTCTTATGCCCTATTCCAAAATATAGCCAGCCACAGACACGGATGTCTGTGGCAGCCTCTGAGGAGCCAAGGACGGCGACTCTGAGGCGGTGGCGAAATGTTATGAGTAGTTTCATTTGGGCATTAGAAAAACAATGCGATAATGTGTGTAGCTTAAGCACCACCCCTATTCATGCCTGGACATAAAAAAGCCCCCAAGCATATACGCTTAAGGGCTAGTCAACCGTTCACCTATCTTATGGTGTTAATTCCTCTATTAGGGATACAATCATGGTGATGGAGTCGGTCTTGGCGGATAGCTCCATAGCCTTGATGTAATTGTCACGGTTGTCGTAAACCTGATTGACTGCTTCAAGAAGAGATGCGTCGGTGACATCCTCCTCCATGAGAAGTCTTGCATATCCACTGTTGTGGAATGACTTTGCATTTAAGATTTGGTCTCCTCGGCTAGCCTCTAATGATAGAGGAATGAGAACGCTAGGCTTTCTTAGGGCAAGAAGCTCGCAGATAGCATTGGCGCCGGCACGGGAGATAACTACGTCTGCAAGAGCAAGCATACCACTAAGCTCCTGCTTAACGTATTCGTACTGAACGTAGTTTGGAATATCCTTATACTTGTCGTTGGTCTTATCCTTACCGCATAGGTGGATGATGTTATATCGCTTGGTGAGCTCATCTAAGCAGCTCCATACAGCCTCGTTGACACGTACGCTTCCGGTACTTCCACCGATGATGAGAAGAGTTGGACGGATTTCCTTGAAGCCACAGAAGGCCATAGCCTCTGCTGCATTGCCTTCAAAAAGCTCTCGTCTTATAGGGGTGCCTGTGACAATTGCCTTGCCCTTAGGTAGGTTCTCAAGAGTCTCAGGGAAGTTGCAGCACACCTTAGTGGCGTTAGGGATACAAATCTTGTTAGCCAAGCCCGGAGTCATATCAGACTCGTGGATAATGGCTGGGATTTTCTTGGACTTAGCTGCCAAAACAACTGGAACAGCAACGAAGCCACCCTTTGAGAAAACCACATCCGGCTTAAGCTCCTTCATAAGAGCCTTAGCCTCTGAAAATCCCTTGATAACTCTAAAGGGATCTGAAAAATTCTTAACATCAAAATAACGTCTAAGCTTTCCTGTTGATATAGGGTGATATGGAATACCCATCTCCTCAATAAGCTTTTTCTCGATTCCGTCATGGGAGCCGATGTAATGTATGTCATAGCCCTTCTCTAAAAGAGTAGGGATAATAGCCATATTTGGGGTTACGTGACCGGCAGTTCCGCCACCGGTTAAAACTATTCGCTTCATATTATCCTCCAAAGAACAAAAATATAATAAGATTAAAGCTGGCTTTTAAGTGCCTGGGCAAGTTGGTCAGGACATGAGGTATTCTTAAAGCCACAGGTAGTACCTTCAAGGCGGTTAACTACCTCAGATACCTCCATACCTTCAACTAAAGCACCGATGCCCTTAAGGTTACCGTTGCATCCACCGTAGAATTTAACGTTATATACTCTGCCATCCTTAATGTCAAAATCAATAGCCTGTGAACAGGTTCCTTTTGTCTTATAGTTCATAATATGCTCCTTACGTTAAAACTTAATACTTAAACCTTAAAACTTCAATAAGTATAGCACAAAAGCTTAGGAGATTAAAGGTATATTTTATGAGGTAAAAAGGGGAAAAATGTTTTGCGAATAGGGGTTGATTTCTCAATTTAACCTTCCATATAATCAGCCCTGCTAGCACAAAAAAATGAAAAGAGGTAATCAGGATGATTGAGGTTATTATGGGTTTTGGAACTAATGTGCATATTCTATGGTGTATAGGATTGTTAGGATTACTTAGTAAGCTTTTGGTAAATCTACATATGAAATCATTGATAAAGGCATCGGAAAATATGGCAACTACCAGAAGAAGGGCGCTTAGGATTATGAAGCAGAAATTTGTAAATGGAAGAAATTTGGGTATAAACAGAGGCGATGGAGCCGCATTTGTGGAGAAAAATGTGAGACGGTTAAAATGGGCGGGATTGCCCTTGGAGTTTTGGAAGCGGTCAGGTTGGGTGTTTAGCTTAGCATCTATTATGACTATGGCTGGAAGCTTCGTGTACTACGAGACCAGGTGGAGAGGTTCTCAGGAAATGGTAACATATTTGGCACATGGAGTCATAGTGTGTGCATTTTTACTTACTGTTGAGAATATATTTTTAGTAAATAATAAATTGGAGATATTGAAGGCTAACATCAGGGATTATTTTGAGAATCTTAGTCTGCCGGAGCCGAGGGAAAAAGTAAATCTTAGAGACAGGTTTAAAAATGATGAGGGAAATGAAATTAGCCAGGTAACAAGAGAGGTTGCCGCATCAAAGGAAACACTGACTCCGAAAACATCAGAACCGGAGGACGTCCCCCAGAGTAAGACTATAGATAATGAAAGAATGCTTGATAGCTTTCTAAAGGAATTTTTCTCTTGAGAATTAAATTAATCAAAATTTTGTTACTACTTGTCACAGCAATATTATTGATACAAGGAGGTATAAGTGCAGGAATAATAAATGGTAAGGACGGCAATGCCAACAGGGATAATAAAAAGGATTTGGCCACGGCAGGAGATGGAGATATGAGCTCCCGGCTTGACTCTACAGATGAGTCAGGGGAGAAGGAATTAAAGGATGTGAGATATGAAACATTTCCTATAGTGTGTCAGATAGGTCCTAAGGATACATATTATCAGTATTCTAATAGCAAGCTTGCATGGTATATGATTAGAAATGAAGAGCACAAGCCAACAGGCTGTGACGACACAGTGGATATCACAGCCTGTGACGGTTATCATATAGATAGTACTGCCACGGAGGAGGATAAGGTTATGTACCTTACCTTTGACTGTGGGTACGAAAATGGATATACAGATGATATGCTGGATGTACTGAAGAAGCATCAGGTGCCGGCATGTTTCTTTGTAACACAGACCTACATAAGGGATAATGTTGAGTTGATGAAACGCATGAAGGAGGAGGGGCATCAGGTTGGCAATCACACCGTGACCCATCCATCCATGCCGGATGTGTCCTATGAGGAGATAATTGAGGAAGTAGAGGGCTGTGCGGATTATATGCAGGAGGCTACAGGATATCCTATGGATCCTTATCTAAGACCGCCTATGGGAGAATATAGTGAGAGAACCTTAAGAATCACCCGGGACTTAGGCTACGAAACTGTTTTTTGGAGCATGGCTTATATGGATTACGATGTGAATGACCAGCCTGGTTCGGCCTACGTGGTGGAGCATTTTGAAAAATATCACCACAATGGAGCCATAATACTGATGCACAATGTGTCATCCTCCAATGCTCAGGCATTAGACCAGGTTTTGACAAATATGAAGGCAAAGGGCTATAGATTTGCCAGCTTAAATGAGCTTAGGCAAAAATAATTTGTCTTAACCCTTGTAATGAAAATTGTATTTTGCTAAAATATTCCTAGCGTTTCGCTACTTAACAGATAGGCGAAATATAAATCCCTCATGTGGGATGTGTAATAATAAAGAAAACGAGGAGATAAAAACATGGCACCAACAATTAAGTTCGACTTTAGCAACACAGAGTTTATGGCTTCTAAGGAAGATGTAGCAGCTATGTCTGAGAGAGTTGTAGCGGCTAAGAAGACACTTCTTGAGAAGACTGGAGAGGGTAATGATTTCTTAGGATGGATTGACCTTCCAGTGAATTATGACAAGGATGAGTTTGCAAGAATTAAGAAGGCAGCAGATAAGATTAAGAGTGATTCAGAGGTTCTTATCGTTATAGGTATCGGTGGCTCTTATCTTGGAGCAAGAGCAACTATCGAGGCACTTGGACATTCATTCTACAATTCAGTATCTAAGGAGGTTCGTAAGACTCCTGAGATTTACTACTGTGGTAATAATATAAGCAGCACTTACCTTTCACATCTTATGGATGTAATCGGCGACAGAGATTTCTCAGTAAATGTTATCTCAAAGTCAGGTACAACTACTGAGCCTGCTATCGCATTCAGAATTATGAAGAAGAAGCTTGAGGCAAAGTATGGTAAGGCTGAGGCAGCTAAGAGAATTTACGCAACTACTGACGCAGCTAAGGGAGCTTTAAAGACTCTTGCAACTGAGGAGGGCTATGAGACATTCGTAGTACCTGATGATGTTGGAGGAAGATTCTCAGTATTAACAGCAGTAGGCTTACTTCCTATCGCAGTTAGTGGTGCTGATATAGATAAGCTTATGCAGGGTGCAGCAAACGCACGTGAGTACTGCATAGCTAATGACTTTGATGCAAATGATGCTATGAAGTACGCAGCAGTTCGTAATGTTCTTCATGAGAAGGGACTTGGTATGGAGATCCTTGCTAATTACGAGCCTGCACTTCACTATGTAGCAGAGTGGTGGAAGCAGCTCTACGGTGAGAGCGAGGGTAAGGATGGAAAGGGTATATTCCCTACAGCAGTAGACTTTACTACTGACCTTCACTCACTTGGACAGTTTATCCAGGAGGGTACTAAGAACCACTTTGAGACAGTTATCAATGTTCTTAATCCAAAGCTTTCAGTAGTTATGGAGGAGGAGCCGGTTGATCTTGACGGACTTAACTATCTTACAGGTAAGGAGGTTGACTTCATCAACAAGTGTGCTATGAACGGAACAATTCTTGCTCACGTTGACGGTGGAGTACCTAACATTCTTGTAAATATGGAGACTATAGATGAGACTTCACTTGGAGAGTTATTCTATGTATTTGAGTTTGCTTGTGGTATGAGTGGATATGTTCTCGGCGTAAATCCATTTAACCAGCCAGGTGTTGAAAGCTACAAGAGCAACATGTTCGCTCTTCTTGGAAAGCCAGGAAATGAGGCGAAGCAGGCAGAGCTTCTTGCAAGACTTGGAAAGTAAGAAGGGAGAAGGGTATGAGTATAGCAATAAGAAAATCATGGACAAAATGTTTTTTGTCTACTACAGCTGATGTTATTCCTACTATCCTTAAAAACCTTCCAATTCCTGTGATTGGAGCTATACTTGGAGTAGCGGCAGAGAGCTTGGTAAAGCAGTATCGTGCAGCTAAAAAAGAGAACGCAAATGCAGATACAAAGCAAATTGAATCTAAGCTTGAGGAGCTTGTAAACAATCATACAAGTGAAACCGGAGAGAAGCTTGAGGATATTAATGAGAAAATGAAGGAAGCTGTAGATAACGAAATTAAGAAGTCTATGGGTGTCAATATTGCATATGCAAGTTATCTTATTATATACTCAAATAATTACGAAAAGTTATCATCAGATATGATAAATTTCTGTGAAGATGTTGCCAAGAATTGTATGGATCAGGAGATGGACTACGACTACGGTGATGAGGATTGCCAGGAGTTATATGAGTATATGCGTGATTGGTATAACGAAATTCTGTTTGACAGTATTTATGTTTGGGATAACGCTATAGTCATTAATTTTGAAGGTAATGAGTACGTAGATTCTCAATTTAGAGATAAGATAACTTATCTCATTCAAAAAATTAATAACGTGTCTGAGGATGTACAGTTTAATATGTATGAATTAGGATACTAGGATTAATAAGAGCCCGCGTTTATACGCGGGCTTTTTATTTTAATATAGACCATTATGTAAATAGCCACTTGAAATAGAATAATATTGTTTATATAATGAAGTTAACTATGCACAAAGGGGAGTATAATATGGGAAAGTACAAGAATATTAGCATAATAATTCCTTCTCTAAATCCAGATGAGAAGATGATAAAGCTAATCAAAGAGCTCAAAGAAGCAGGCTATGATAATTTAGTGGTAATAAATGATGGCAGTAGCAAGGAATATGATGGTTTTTTCCAGCAGGCACAGGAACTGGGATGTCAAATCCTTAAGCACTACATAAATATGGGAAAGGGTCGTGCTTTAAAAAATGCATTTAATTACGTGTTAAATGAATATCCTGAGGTGTGTGGTGTTATTACTGCTGATAGTGATGGTCAGCATTCCTTAAAGGATATTACTCAGTGTGCTGAGCTTCTGCTTAAGGAGCAGGGAACCAAGAAGCTATTTTTGGGATCACGAAATTTTGATGCCGCAGGAATACCTGCTAGAAGTAGATTTGGAAATAAAATGACCTGCAAGGTATTAAGTGCATTTTGTGGTATAAAAATATCAGACACCCAGACAGGTTTAAGGGGTGTGACTAGAGAAGCTTTGGCGTATATGCTGGACTTGAATGGTGAAAGATATGAGTATGAGATGAATATGATTATCGAAACCAAGGAGAAGGATATTACTATAGAAGAATTCCCAATAGAAACTATATATATTGATGATAACGCATCCTCCCATTTTAATCCTATAGTAGATTCTTATAAGATTTATAAACAATTTTTCAAATATATATTTGCATCCTTATCTTCCTTTGTTATTGATATGGCATTGTTTGCTTTATTATCATCTATACTTAAGGATAAAGGCGTGGCTGCTTATATTATCATATCTACTTATGGAGCAAGGTTTGTGTCATCCATTTATAATTTCCTGATAAACAAGAAGGTTGTATTTAAGAGTGATGCATCTATATTAAGTGCAGGAATCAAGTATGCAATTCTCTGTGTGATACAGGGAACGTTGTCTGGAATTTTGGTAAATGGCCTGTTTGGCTTAACGCATATTCCAGAGGTTATTTGTAAGATGATAATCGATACATTGTTATTTTTTGCAAGCTTCTTTATACAAAAGAATCTTGTGTTTAATGGAGGAAAGAAATAATGCTTGCTGTAATAAAGCTACTGCTTTTAATATCTTTAATATCTCTAGGACTTGGTATAATTTTTAAGCAGAGAATAGAAAAAACTATCCCTGTATCCGTTATGCTTATAGTGTTACTTATGTACATATCAGGATATATGGGGAATTTAAAAATTGGTTTTGTCAGCGTATTAGTTATAACCGGTCTTATAGTAATATATGCAGTAAAGCTAATCATTTCTGATAAGCAGATCATAAAGAGTGTTTTATCACCGTACGCAGCATATTACTTGGTGTTTGCTGCTTGGATGTATATAAGATTTTCCGGGAAAATGCTTAATGAGTGGGATGAGTTTACTCACTGGGGTTTTTCCACAAAGGTTATGTATGATTCCGATATGTTTTCTAACTTTGCCGGATCTACAATTTATTTTGTAGACTATTTGCCGGGCAATGCGCTTTTTCAATATTTTCTTCTTCAGTTAGGGGGCTGCTTTAGAGAGGATTTAATGATTATAGCTCAGGGTTTATACATCTTTGCATTTTTGATGCCAATACTTGGAGAGCTTAAGGTAGGGAAAAGAGAAATCCTTAGCTCTATTCCTATTGCATTTTTGATGTATGTATTGCCATTGGGATTCTACCCTACTGCATATTCCAGTCTTTATGTTGATGCCACTCTGGCAGTAATATTTGGTTATGTAGTATTCAAAGGTATAAAGGAACTGGATTATAATCCATTTTTCTATATTACAATGAGCCTTGGCTTAGGTGCTTTATGTATTACAAAGCCTTCTGGCATAGGACTATTGGCAATAGCTGCTATAATAGTATTTGCAGATAATATTGCTAAGGGTAGGTATAAAGGATTTATTTCGGAAAAGTCATATGTAAGATTAGCATTTGATATTATTCCTTTTGTAATAGGCTTTATCTATAAAAAGGCTTGGGCTATACGTCTTGAAAAGCTAGGCTATCTGGCGCATTTTGATACAGGGAAAATAACTGTAGGCGGAACTGTAGACATATTACAGGGAGGAGGAGAGCCTTATCAGCAGCAAACTCTTCAGAATTTTATTCATAGGTTCATAGCATCTAATTTAACTACTTATAATTTTAGTGCCTTAATATGGTATGTAATGTTGTTTGCAGTTATAGTAATGGCTGCATACGTAGTGTCAAAAAATGATGTAAAAAGATATATCACTTTGGGGATTGTCAGCTCAGCATCATTTATATTGTATTCGTTTTACATGCTTTTATTATACTTGTTTACTTATTCCCCTGACGAGGCCATAGCATTGGCATCATTCGACAGGTATGAGTACACTATAATAATGGGTATAGTTATAGGCTTGATAGGATTGCTTGTGCATAATATGTGTAACAATGACAGGGTTAGCTGCTCTGGATTTATCATAGTTGCTTTGGCAACAATTTTTGTTGTTCCTCAAAACATTACAATATCAGTGATGAATGATGCTGAAATAGAGCATTCTATAGGTATGAGAAGTAATTATAGTTTCGGAGAGAAGGTAAGGGATAATCTTACTGACAAGGATAAGGTGTATATTATTTCTCAGGGATCAGACGGTTTAGACTATTTTATTATGAGATATACATTGTCTCCGGTTCATACTCAGACCAGATTAGACCACCAGGGATGGTGGGAGGTTTCCTGGAATATAGGACAGGAAAATGGTCAAGGTTTAAGCAGAAGAGTTATTACTGATGTTGAGTGGATAGATTATCTAATTTCAGAAGATTTTGATTATGTTTTACTATATAAAGTAGATGATCAGTTCAGACAGGAATTTGGTGCATTATTTGATACGAATCCTGATAATAACCAGTTATATAGAGTTAATTTTACGGAGAAGACTTTGGAATATGTGGAAATAAATTAAATGATAGATGCTCTTAAGCAAATAGGTTTGAGAGTGTTAAGCACTGAGGAGGAAGGTACATAGCTTATGAAGGTTACATGCCAGCTTTGCGGCACAAAATATGAATATGAGATAAACCGTGGCAGGTGTCCTGAGTGTGCGGCTTTATATCAAAATACAGATAATACCGGTTTTAGTGAAGAAGAGTTTGACCACAGCCAGTTGCATAAAAGCTATGATGAAAATTCAGTGCACACTATGTATAGTAGCAATCAGGAATGTGGTGCCAGCTTTGAAGAAAAACCGGTATCAGAGAAAAAGCGAAGAACGAAAACAAGAAAGAATGCCAGCCCTGTAAAGAGGGTTATTGTGGCCTTGGAAATAGTAGCCATAGTGTTTTTTATTGTTTTACCTTTTTTGGGAATGTACAACAGCAAGAAAAAGCTGGAGGAGCTACGTATCACAGAAAAACCTACAGTTGTGCCCAAAATGATAGACGAGTCAGTTGTTGTAGGATCCTACACTATCCAGGTAAAGGACTGCTATATAGATAAGAGTAGCTATTGGAATTTGCCGGACAACTATGTTGTGTATGCGGTAAGCTATAAGACTA
The DNA here is from genome assembly GCA_017463225.1 of Lachnospiraceae bacterium. GTDB lineage: Bacteria > Bacillota > Clostridia > Lachnospirales > Lachnospiraceae > Coprococcus_C. Next base: position 30,370 of record JAFTPO010000038.1, read on the forward strand.
CCCACCAGGGAAATACATACACCAGCTTATATAGTGGAGTTCAGGTATATTTAGAAACCTCAGATGGTATGACTATAAGTCCACTGGGAAGCTATGATGCTAGGGAATTTATGACCGGTGATAGATATGAGACCATGGAGAGAAATATAGCTGATTATATAAAAAGCGATGGAGGTATTCTTTATTTTGTGCTTAAGGAAAATGAGGATATTTACGGTCTACGCTTTGATGTATATGAATGCGATGAGGAGGATTATAATTATAAGAAAATGGACACTACCTATGTTATGTATCTTCCGGAAATGGAGGTGGAGTAATGAAGACCTTATTAACTCTTTTTATTTCCATCTGTAAGTTTGTGTGGGGTAAATTAGGCGTGGCAGGAATACTATTTATACTTCTGCTTATTGGAGGTCCTATTTCATTTGCTTTGTATGAGGATAATGCTGATGATTACGCCTATGAAATTCAGTATGAGATGGGCCAGCCAAGTATCACACAGATAGATAAGACAGAGGCTGTAGTGGCACAATTTTCAGAGTATCAGGTGGATGAAAGCCGTATAAAAAAATACATATATCAGGTGACTGTGGACGTGACTAATGTTGGTGTTAATCCAATATACATCAATAGAGATTTTGCTGGTTTATATGTGGAAAATGAAGATGCCAATATGGAGTCCTTTAGAGTTTATGATTATTATTACGAGATGGACGAGTATGATAGATTTGACACTGAGGTAATAGCTTCAGCCAAAAACAACACAGTGAGCTTTCTGTTTGTGTTTGATGAATATGATATGCCAAGCAAGCTTACATTTTATGATAGCTATGAGGGTGAGAAGCTGTTCGACATATCTGTTCCGGCGCCAAATTAATATGTAAAAAAAATGAAAAAGGAATGCGCTTTTGCTGAATATATTATAATAAATGTGGACATACTCTTAGTGTAACTTTAAAGTGGGTAAAAGACCTTGGATTTTTGGAGGAAGAGATATGTCAAGTAATAGCAAGAACGCAAACAATGCAAATAACGCTAAGAATGCAACTAATGCTAGCAACGGTATGAATGCAAACAATGCAAGCAACGCTAAGAATTCTACAAACGCAAATAATGCTAAGAATGCAAGCGATGCTTCAAATGCAAAGAATTCAAAGAACTGCTATTAATTCTTTTAGCCAACTATGTGCCTCTGAGGGATTAAGCCAATCCTTCAGGGGCATTTTTTGCACAAAAATCTCATAAGAGAATATCTTATATTAAGCAAATAAGAGAGGCGGGCCTATGAGATTTCATAATATAAATATAAGAAATATAATGTCTGAAACGCTAAAATATGGCGGGATAATAGTTGACGTAAGAGATAGAGAAGAATTTGTTAAGGGTCATATTCCTATGGCTGTTAATCTGCCTCTTGAAGACATACGTCAGGGTAATATATCCCTGCCAAGGGGAAAGATGCTTATAGTCTACTGTGAGACAGGTGGAAGAAGTACTATGGCTTCAAGTATTCTTTCCGGCAAGGGATATAGAGTTATAAATACCGTTGGAGGCTTAAAGGAGTACAGGGGAGCTTTGACAAAGGGAGTACATTAGTTAAAATCACGAAAAAACCTAATATTTTCCAATAATTTTGGGGCTTTACTTTGTTGACATGAAAAGCCTATCTATATAAAATGAGTACTATGAGTTATTATGCCTTGATGGACGTTTTAACGCCTTGTATAGATGGTCAATGTAAGTGTATTTTTGAAAGGGAAAATAGATGGGAAATTATGTAGAGCTAATAGCCCCTTGTCATTTTGGACTTGAGGCTGTGTTAAAAAGAGAGATACAGGATTTAGGATATGAGATAGTAGCGGTGGAGGACGGTCGAGTTACCTTTAAGGGTGACGAGACTGCCATTGCCCGTGCAAATATATTTATTAGAACAGCAGAGAGAATACTGCTTAAGATGGGAAGCTTTAAGGCAACAACCTTTGATGAGTTGTTTGAGGGAACCAAGGCTATTAGCTGGGAGGAGTACCTGCCAAGAGATGCAAAATTCTGGGTAACTAAGGCAACTACAAATAAGAGTGCTCTTTTCTCAGGAAGCTCAATTCAGTCAATCGTGAAAAAGGCGATAGTTGAGAGAATGAAGCAGACCTACAGAGTGAATCGTTTCGAGGAGGATGGAAATGAGTATCCTATCAGAGTTTTTATATTTAAGGATATGGTGTCCATAGGTCTTGATACTACAGGAACATCACTTCACAAGAGAGGTTATAGGCAGCTTGTGGCCAAGGCGCCTATATCAGAGACATTGGCAGCTGCATTGCTTATGCTTACACCTTGGAATAAGGATAGAGTTTTAGTTGATCCATTTTGTGGAAGTGGAACATTTCCTATAGAGGCAGCTATGATTGGAGCAAACATAGCTCCCGGAATGAACAGAGAGTTTACAGCCTGTGAGTGGGGGAAGGTTGTGCCTAAGAAGCTGTGGTACAACGCCTACGACGAGGCCAACGATATGATTAGGCATGACGTGGAGATGAACATTCAGGGCTATGATTTAGACCCTGAAGTGGTAAAGTGTGCCATGGCAAATGCTAAAGAGGCACAGGTGGATAAGTACATACATTTTCAGGCAAGAGATGTGAAGGATTTGAGACATCCAAAGCATTACGGCTTCATCATAACAAATCCACCTTATGGAGAAAGACTTGAGGAAAAGGAGGCTCTTCCTGCACTCTATAAGACTATAGGAGAGAGCTTTAAGAACCTAGAGGATTGGTCTATGTATCTTATCACCTCCTATGAGGATGCGGAGAAGCATATTGGCAGAAAGGCTGACAAAAACAGAAAGATATATAACGGTATGATTAAGTCCTATTTCTATCAGTTTATGGGACCTAAGCCACCTAGAAAAGACAAGTAGTAAGAATAATTTGGGGATGATAATATGAAGAAAATAATGGGCTTTATAGTCGCATTATTTGCAGTATTTATAATTGCATATATGTTAAATGCAAGACCTGAGATATCCATAGAAAGGTCATCAGAGTTTGATGCCTGCGCCGAAAGCTATAAGATAAATATGAAGAATCAGCTTAACCAGGACAGTGTAAAGTTTACGGTAGCCGGTCTTGATATGGATAGATTTAAGTATGAGGTTTATGTAAGCGACGAGCTGGTGCTTATGGTGGAGAGTGAGTTGCTTAAAAGTCTTCTAAGCTGCTCTGTTCTAGAGTATAACGACGGCAGAGTAATAATTATGAAGGGTGATAATAAGGTAGTGCTTACTGTAGGCTCAAGTCAGGCTATGGTAAATGATAATCACATCATAGACCTAAAGTCGGTGGTTACAGTAAAGGATGATAAGCTGTTTATTCCTTTGGACAATATAGGAGAATTCTTCAGCTATAGTGTTACCTATGACCTTAGAGCAAACTGGATAGATTTGACAAGGCTTGAGGGTGAGAAGATGCTTCCTAAGTCTTATGATATGAGAGAGTTTGGCAGAGTATCACCGGTTAGAGATCAGGGAAGATATGGTACCTGCTGGGCATTTGCTTCACTGGGAGCGTTGGAGACATCTCTTATGCCTAAGGAAGAGGTTGTATTCTCCACAGACCATATGAGTATGAGCAATAGCTATAATCTGGACATAAACAGTGGTGGAGAGCACACTATGAGTATAGCTTACTTAGCTGCTTGGCAGGGGCCTGTGTACGAGGAGGATGACCCTTACGGAGATGAGAAGAGCAATACTGACCTAGAGGCAGTTAAGCATCTTGAGGAGGCACTTATTATCAATGAGAAGGATATGGATGTACTAAAGAGTGCCATATTCAGATATGGAGCTATTGAAACCTCTGTTTACACACAGATGGAGTATGCAGATAGTCAGTCGCCTTACTATTCACCGGAGAATGGGTCCTACTATTATAATGGTGAGGAGCAGCCAAACCACGATGTTGTAGTAGTGGGCTGGGATGACAATTACAGTAAAGAGAATTTCACCAATATTCCGGAGGGAGACGGAGCATTTATCTGTAAAAACAGCTGGGGTGAAGCCTTCGGAGATGATGGATACTTTTACGTATCATATTATGATGTAAATATATGTCAGAAGTCAGTTATATACACCAGGGTTGGTGACGCTGACAACTATGACAACATATACCAGACGGATTTGCTGGGATGGATAGGCCATATGGGCTTTGATAAGGAGGAGGCATATTTTGCCAATGTATATACCGCAGGAGTAGGCGAGGAGCTTAAGGCAGTGGCATTTTACGCCACTGATAAGGATACGGAGTTTGAAGTTTATGTAGTTACGGATTACGAGAATCCGGACTCCTTAAAGAAGAGGGAATTTGTGGCTGCAGGAAGTACTAAGTATGCGGGATACTATACCGTGGATTTGCCGGACGGTATAAAGCTAAAGGATAACGAAAAGTTCGCTGTAGTTGTAAAGATTAAAACTCCGGGAGCAGTTCATCCTATAGCCATCGAGTATAATTCGGACGAGAGAACCTCAAGCTTTGATATAAGCGACGGAGAGGGATATATAAGCCTATATGGTGAGCTTTGGCACTCAGCAGAGGAAACTCAGCAGTCAAATGTGTGTCTCAAGGCATTTACAGATAATATTGAATAAGAATACAGGAAGGAAACAGATGTTATGAAGAAGCTAATATTTGCAACAGGAAATGAGCACAAGATGAAGGAAATTCGTATGATACTTGCAGACTGTGGATATGAGATACTATCCATGAAGCAGGCAGGTATAGATGTGGATGTGGTAGAGGATGGAGATACCTTTGAGGCAAATGCCATAATCAAGGCCACAGAGATACAGAAGCTTCTTCCGGACTGTGTAGTGCTGGCTGATGACAGTGGTTTAGAGGTTGATTACTTAAATGGTGAGCCTGGAATATACTCAGCCAGATATGAGGGCGTGGACACACCTTATGAGATTAAGAATAAGATTATTATAGACAGATTAGCCGGGGTTCCTGATGAGTTAAGAACTGCCAGATTCGTGTGCGCTATAGCGGCTGCATTTCCGGATGGAAGAGTGGAGACAAGAAGAGGAACTATAGAGGGAATTATAGGATACGAGCAGGCTGGTGAGAATGGCTTCGGCTACGACCCTATTTTCTATCTTCCTGAGAGGGGTAAGACTACAGCACAGCTTGAGCCTCAGGAGAAGAATGACATCAGCCACAGAGGCAATGCCTTAAGACTTATAAAGGAAGTATTATAGTGAGACGAGTATTGGTTGTAAGTGATTCTCATGGAAATAATGAGAATGTAAGAAAGGCAATTAAAAAGGCAGGAAAGATAGACCTGATGATTCACCTGGGTGATGTGGGACGGGACTATCTGGAAGTGGAGCATATGTCGGGGGTGCCAACCTATATAGTGGCAGGTAACAATGACTACGGCGGATTCCTTAGAGATATGTCAGTGATATATATTGGAAGTCACAAATGTCTGCTGACCCATGGACACAGGCAGCATGTGCATTTTGGCGTGGACAGGCTTAGATATCTGGCGCTGGAAAATGAATGTGACATAGCTATGTATGGTCACACCCATGTTCCGTTTTTGGAGGAGGATGAGGATGACGTGACCATTTTAAATCCGGGCAGTATATCTCTTCCAAGACAGACAGGTCATGAGAAGACCTTTCTTATCATGGAGATAGACGATGATGAGAATATCACATACACATTTGACCATATTTAGCGGGTAGATAAAAGTATTCAATTGGCACACCCTGACTCTTAATCAGGGTGTGTAATTATAATTAGCGAGGTAAGGGATTTGAGAAAAGGCGATATATGTGAGGGTATAATTACAGGCTACGACTTTCCAAACAAGGGAAGCTTAAAGGTAGAGGATAGAAAGGTAACCATAAAGGGTGCTTTGGAGGGACAGAAGGTTAGGTATATGGTTACCAAGAGAAAGAGCGGAATGGCTGAGGGCAGATTGTTAGAGGTTTTAGAGCCATCACCTATGGAGGATGTGGAGCCTAGCTGTCCATATTTCGGGCAGTGTGGTGGCTGTGCATACCAGACTATGTCCTATGACAATCAGCTTAAGCTTAAGGAGAAGATGGTAAAGAAGCTTTTGACACCTGTTATTAATAAAAGCTTTCAGGAGATAGCCGGCTGTCAGGACAAAACCATAGATGATGTGTGGGAGGGAATATTAGGTTCACCAATTCACACAGGCTACAGAAATAAGATGGAGTATACCTTTGGAGATGAATTTAAGGATGGTCCTATGTCTCTTGGCTTACACAAGAAGGGAAACTTCTATGACATATTAAATGTGTCAGGCTGTGAGATTACGAAGAAGGAGTGGAGTCAGATAGTGGACTACACCCTGCAGTATTTTAAGGAGCAAAAGGTTCCATTCTATCACAAGATGAGACATGAGGGAGTCTTAAGAAATCTTGTGGTAAGACAGTCCTATGCCACTGGAGAATTCCTTATAAATCTGGTTACCACTACTCAGTGGGAGAAGTATGGATTTGATATGGACGAAAATGGTGAAAAGACTTCGGCCCTTGAGAATATAGCAGTGCTTAAGGGTTACGTGGAAGGCTTGGTTAAATTGGCAGATACGCCGGATTTTGACGCAACCATAGCAGGTATACTGTACACAGAAAATGACAGCTTAGGAGATGTTGTTCAAAGCGACCAAACAATGTGTCTGTATGGTAAGGACTACATCATAGAGGAGGTAATGGGGCTTAAATTTAAGGTGTCACCATTCTCCTTCTTCCAGACCAACACCAAGGGCTGCGAGGTGCTCTACACCAAAGCGAGAGAGTACATAATGTCTATGGAGAGTATGGAGGGCGGAAGCGGCAAGATCGTCTTCGACCTTTACAGTGGAACAGGAACCATCGCCCAGATGATGTCACCGGCAGCGGGAAAGGTTATCGGAATAGAGATAGTAGAGGAAGCAGTTGAGGCAGCCAAGGAGAACGCTAAGCTTAACGGACTTGCTAACTGTGAATTTATAGCAGGTGACGTGCTTAAGGCCATCGACCTGGTTGAGGACAAGCCAGACGTGATAATCCTAGACCCACCACGTGATGGAATCAATCCTAAGGCACTTGATAAGATACTTAATTTTGGCGTTAAGGAGATGGTTTATATAAGCTGCAAGCCAAGTAGCTTGACCAGAGACTTAGAGGTAATAACAGCCAGAGGATATAAGGTAGAGAAGATTTGTGCAGTGGACCAGTTTCCGAGAACTAATCATTGTGAGACGGTAGTTCTTTTGTCCCAACAAAAACCGGATGATGTAATTGAGGTTGAAATTGAATTAGATGAGCTGGATTTGACTTCGGCTGAGAGTAAGGCGACTTATAAGGAAATTCAGGAATATGTGCTGAAGGAGCATGGTTTGAAAGTTTCTAATCTGTATATTTCACAGGTAAAAAGAAAGTGTGGAATAGAGGTTGGGGAGAATTATAATCTTCCGAAATCAGAGGATAGCAGACAACCTCAGTGTCCGGTGGAGAAGGAAAAGGCGATAAAGGATGCGCTGGAGCATTTTGGGATGGTATAGAGAGGTGAGCACATGGCATTAAATTATACGGTATATCAGTATGATGACAGTAGGAATGCGGTTGTTATGACGGATATGGATGGCAAGGAGCTTGTAATTGACTGTGATAGGGCAGAGGCACAGGTCGTATTTGATGAGCCGAAGGATGCAGGGATTCTTGCCAGACTTGCGAGGAAAGAGCCAGCAAGTTATGTGAGTATTGCAATGCGTCCGGGTGGATTGCAGGATTATGTGGATGTGTGGAATGAGTTGAATTGAGGTGTAGCGTTTTATGGTGAATGCTAATAGTACGGTTGTAAATGGTATCATTAAAACTGATAAGGGCAATGTTACTTTTTATGGTGAAAATTTTAAATTTACTTTTATGAATGCAGATACTAAGGAAGAACTTGTTCTTGATGTTGATGAAAATGGGTATATTTGGGGGAGAACATACGAAGGTAAAGTAATTGCAATATATGCTAAGAGAAGCATCAAAATAAAAGAGACAAGGGTCTTGAATACATGGAATTATATAATCTCAAAATTTGAGGGTATATCTAAAGAAAGCATAAAGACATTTAAGGGCATTAGATTTAAAAACGGTGCAATTCGAACAATACATCCATGTAACGCTTTACATGAGGATTTTGAGAAATCTAAAGACGGGATATTGGCATATCGTATAGAAAATGATAGTAAATGTTATTCGATTAATGTAGGCAATGAAACAGTAAGTTGGAAATTTGGCTCTGAAATAAATCAAAGAATGTCGATAGAGGAAGGCGAGTCTTTATCCAATGGAAATGCATTGTTAGACATATTGTTTGATAATCATCAAGGCTATAAAACATTTTATGATTGGTACGGATATGTGTGCGATTTTTGTGCTTTTTTGACATTTAGGAATAACATATGTTTTGAGAAAATTTTTCTTTTAAGGGAAACTCCATACAATGTAAATGAGGCATTTGCTGAGTGTTATGTAAAGATTGAAGGCGAGGCGTCTATAAGGAAGTTTGTTAATATTATTCCAATTTCATATATTGACAATAATGTGTTTAAAGAGATTGTTATGAATATTCTTAAGCAAGACAAAAAACATAAAGGTCTACCTATATTTATTGCCCCTAGGGATGATAGAGATGCTATAATTATGGATGTGGGTAAGATAAGAAATATATGTTCTGCTTTAGAAATGGAGCTGGATTTAGGTGGGGTACATTTAGCATCAAGCCCTAATATGGATGTACTCATAAAAAACGTCAAAAAGTATGTAAAGGAACATCGTGATGGGAAGGAACCATTGTCTTCAAAAACATATGACTATATTTTTGGGAACATTTCCCATTGGGATCAGCCTTTGGCAGAAAGAGCATATAATGCATGGAAACAGCATGAAGATAAGATGCAACCTTTATTAAAACTGTATAGTATTGATATTGACCAAGAAAAAATAGAGATGTTTGTTAAAGCAAGAAATAATATTACTCATAACGGTTTTACCGGGATGGATGAAGATGTGGCAAATACCGCGTTTGTGTTGATAGGATTAGTTTATTGTTGTGCATTAACAAGAATTAAAGTATCAACAGAATTAATCAAAGATATTATGGGAAGAAGATTTTTTTAAATAAAATGAAGGTATATTTTCTTGTATTAGGATGCGTTGTATAGACATATTAAAATGGAAGGAGCAAAACAATGATTAGAGATATTATGATGGCAAATGAAGCAGTAACGCCTAACCAAAGAGAAATGGAAATACTACAGGAATATTTTCCAAGTTGCTTTCATTCCGACGGATCATTTGATTTAACTCGCTTTTCCGAGTTTCTAAAGGATAAAGTAAATGTTACAAAGGAAGGTTATGAACTGAAATTTTTAGGTAAAAATTATGCAAGGATGCTTGCATCGTTAGATACTGAAACAGTTATTGTTCCTGATGATGCTCATAACAGCAAGCCTGAAAATATTAACAGTGAAAATGTTTATATCAGTGGAGATAACCTTGATGGTTTGAAACACTTATTAAAGTCATACTCAGGAAAAATTAAATGTATTTACATAGATCCACCTTATAATACGGGTACTGATGGATTTGTTTATAATGATAAGTTTAATTTTACAATTGATGTTTTAATGGAAAAATTGAGTGTTTCAGAAGAACAAGCGCAGCATATTTTAGATTTAACTACAAGAGGTAGTTCATCTCATTCAGCATGGTTGATGTTTATGTACCCAAGATTACAACTTGCAAGACAATTACTATCCTACGATGGGGCAATTTTTATATCAATAGATTTTAATGAACTATCCAATTTAAAACTTATATGCAATGATATATTTGGTGAAGAAAATTGTATTGGCTGTATAGCAAACATTAATAATCCCAAAGGACGCTCAGATGATAAATATTTTGCTACAGCACATGAATATATACTTGTCTATAAGCGTAAAGAAACTGTTATCAATGCTTTTGATGCGGAAGAAAAAGTATTAAAAAGATATCGGGAACAGGATTCCAATGGTAAAAAATATAGATTGATAGATTTGAGAAAAACTGGCGATGCAGATTTGCGAAGTGACAGAGAGGAAATGTTTTATCCATTCTATTATAACGAACGAACTAAAAATTTGATTCTTGGCGAAAAAGGACTTGATGCACCAGAAGGATATATAACGATAGTCCCTATGAAAACAGCAACTATAGAGGGACGATGGAGATGGGGGCATGATGATGAGGCTATGCAAGAAGGATTTAAAAATCTTGTAGCACAGTACATGCCTCAGAAAAAACAATGGAGTATTTTTGAAAAGGATTATCTCGATGAAGATGAAGGTGTAACGCCTACTACAGTATGGAATTTTAAAGATGTAAATAGCGAGCGTGGAACAGAAACATTCACGAATTTAGGATTTGAAAAAGAAGTATTTCCAAAGCCCAAACCTGTGGGAACTATTGAACGAATACTGAAAATTGGAACTAATGATAATGATATTGTTTTAGATTTTTTTTCTGGTTCTGCAACCACTGCACATGCTGTCATGAACAAACTCATTTGTGATAATAAAAAGATAAAATATATTCTTGTTCAGTTACAAGAAAAGACAAAGGTTAACAGTGTTGCTGAAAAAAACGGCTACTCTACAATAGATGCAATTGGACAAGAACGTATAAAACGTGCAGCGAAAAAATTACGAGAAGAAAATCCTGACACAACTGCTGATCTTGGATTTAAACACTATACTTTGCGTGAAGTCAACCAGACAACATTAGACAAAATGGAGTCTTTTGATAATACTGGTTTTATTACTGATACTACAATATACGATGAGTTTGGCGTAAGAACAGTGCTTACAACGTGGCTTGTTCATGATAATTATGGTTTTGTAAATAATTGTAAAATGATTGATTTTTCAGGCTACATAGCATATTGGTGTGAAAATCATTTGTATCTCATCAACCCTGGATTGACAGAAGAAGCTATCAAAGCCATGATTGAAAAATATAATTTTGAAGGTGAATTCAATCCGCAGAATATAGTTCTCTTTGGTTATAGCTTTAACTATGTTGAAATGGAGAATTTGAAAACTAATGTAAAGATTTTACGAGATTCAGAGAAGAATTTAAAAATCAATCTAGATATCAGATATTAAGGAGGTGCAGATTTTGGAACTAATACTTGAACGAGAATTAGACCACCAAAAGAAAGCGGTCGATGCACTTATGTCTGCACTAGACGGTATTTCAATGATTAAGCCTAATCTGTCTTATGAAAATCCATCATTTGATAGGACAGAACCTCGCTTGATTCATAATTTGGTGGAAGTTCAAAAAAGCATACGTGCAGATTATCGTGGTTGCCGTGATGAGGGATCTTATTTAAATCTTGATGTAAAGATGGAAACCGGAACAGGAAAAACATATGTATATACACAGACCATCTATGAAATGCACAAGCGATTTGGCTTTAACAAATTTATCATTGCTGTTCCATCCCTTCCAATCAAAGCAGGTACTGCACAGTTTATATCTGATAGCTATGTAAAGCATCATTTTTCTGATGCCTGTGGATATAACTGTGATATTGAACTTGGCGTTTTAGAAAGTCCTAAAAAGAAGAAAAAAGGATTTTTAGCTATGCCATCAGCAGTACGTGATTTCGTTACTGGCTCTTGTCAGAACACAAACAAAATTTATGTATTGCTTGTAAATATGCAACTGTTAACCAATGGTAATATGCTCACGCGATCCGATTATGATTATTTGGTTGAAGGATTTTATCGTCCATTTGATGCATTAAAAGCTACGAAACCTGTTGTAATTATTGATGAGCCACATCGTTTCTCTAGAGACCAGAAAGCATATAAAGCTATAGTTGAAGAATTATGTCCACAGATGATTATTCGTTTTGGAGCAACGTTTCCGGAAATATCCGTCGGAACAGGACGTAATAAAGCAATATTCAAGGATTTTAATAATCTTGTATATGAGTTGAATGCTTGCGATTCTTTTAATCTTAATTTGATTAAGGGGGTTGCAAAGGAGCATTTTGAACCATTGTCACAAAAAGAGGAGAAAGTCAAACTGGTTACTGTTGTCTCAAAGACCTCTGCTACTTTTCAGTTTAAAAAGCGTGGTGAAGATACAAAAACCTATATGTTGACTCCAGGAGATTCTCTCTCTGTTATAGATACTGCTTTTGAGGGAATTACGATATCTGCTATAGGGAAAAATTTTATTGAATTGACAAACGGGCAGACAAAGTTTCAAGGCGAAGAATTTAATACAGATATTTATTCCTCATCTTATCAGGAGCAGATGTTGAAATTAGCTATTCAGCGTCATTTTGAAACTGAAAGACAGAATTTTTCGGGTAGACAATTCAAAATAAAAACATTAGCACTTTTCTTTATAGATGATATTTCTTCGTACAGAGAATCAGGGGATGGGAAATCTCCATATCTTAAGGAAATGTTTGAACGTTTGTTGCTAGAAAATATCAATAATTTGCTGGCAACACTTCCTAGTGCAGAACAAGAATACAGAGATTATCTTGAAGCTAGTGCTACTAATATTTCTGCTTGTCATGCAGGATATTTTTCGCAAGATAACAGTGATTCAGATGAAGCTATTGCAAATGAAGTAGCAGACATTCTTCATAATAAGAAAGGCTTGATTTCTCTTCGTAATGCAGATGGAACATACAATACACGAAGATTCTTGTTCTCAAAATGGACATTAAAAGAAGGATGGGACAATCCGAATGTATTTACTATTGCTAAACTTCGTTCTAGTGGTAGCGAAAACAGTAAACTTCAGGAAGTAGGTCGTGGCTTACGTTTGCCGGTAGATGAAAATGGTAATCGTATTTCTAATGAAGAATTCAAATTGAACTACATTGTAGATTTTACTGAAGCCGATTTTGCGCAGAGATTAGTTGATGAAATTAACGGAGAAATGCCAGCTGCTACTGTTGTATCAAAAGAGGCTTTAGAAAAAGTCGCAAAAGAGCGTCACATGGATACAAATGCACTTGTTATTGAATTGATGACAAAGGGATATATTAATTATCAATTAGAAATCAATTCCGAGAAAAGAGAAGCGTTCTTTGCTGATTATCCGGAGTTTACGAGTGGCGTTGGAAGCAATAAAGTTACTGATGTTAATAAGAATAAAAAAGAAGAAATTCAGATTCGTAAAGCTGTTTACTCTGAACTGAAAGAATTATGGGAAAGTATTAATCATAAATATTATTTATTTTTTGATGTAGACCTAACAGACGAAATTCCGAAGGCTTTGCATGATATCTTACGAAAAGGTGGCATCTTTGGTAATGTTACATTATATAGCCACAGGGAAGAGGTTGCTACTGCTGGTAATGTCATGGCGGTAAGAGAAGATACAGGAGTGTCGTATTCTATTAAAAGACCAATGGCATATAATGAATTTCTAAAAAGAATCTGTCAGCAAACAAGTATTCCAATTGTAGAAATCCACAAAGCGATGTGTGAACTTGCAAACGAAAAACCAAATGGAATCCCTACAGAGTACATTAATGAATACTCGGCTACTAATATTGTTTCTGCTTTTGCAGATTGGCGTATAGAGAAAATGCAGACTCGTTTCAAATATACACGCTCTAATCAGCCAGTAACAGAAACGGTTCTGACATATAAGGACGGTACTCCAAGAGAAGTAATAAAACAAGGAAATGTAGGAACAATGTTTGCTGAAGGTACACCTTCTAACAAATATTTATATAATCGAATTGCTTTTGACTCTCCGCTGGAAAAGGAAAATATCATGACAGATATTGATGAGGTTGTGGTATATGGAAAAATCCCTAAATCCAGTATTGCTATTCCGACTATTGTCGGTGAAAATTACAGTCCGGACTTTATGTATGTTGTTAAGCATAAGGACGGCACGAAGGAATTAAATATTGTGGTGGAAACAAAATTAGTAGAAAAGAAATCAACTCTTCGTGGTACAGAAGATGCCAAGATCAAATGTGCAGAAGCTTTCTTTAAGCAACTTACAATAGATGGATATACGGTTTCATTCCATACACAATTAAGCAATAAAAAGGTTAAGCAGATTATTGAAGAAGTAATTTCTGAATGATACTTCTGAATTGAAAAGGTGCGTCACAAAGTGGAGCCATTTTTCAAAAGGTGTGTCAAAAAGTGGAGCACTTTTATGAAAAGGGTGTCAAAAAGTGACGCACCTTCCAAAGTAGGGAAAACTGTCTTCAAAAAAGGTGCGCCACAAAGTGGAGCCATTTTTCAAAAGGTGTGCCAAAAAGTGGAGTACTTTTCTCAAAAGTGCGTCAAAAAGTGGCACACCTATATAAATATCAGGGGTTTTAGGGGATTTTGCCCCTAACTAGATGCATTTTGCGATGGATATACAAAATGCGTATCTAGCAAAGGACACCTGGAGAAATGTAAGTGACTTAGAGATTTTTTCTCACCGGAAACATTGCTTTTTTCAGTCCATAGTTGTATCATTAAGACAAGAAATCATAGATGACTTATCGGACGAAAAGATGCAGAAGCGATTATGGAAGGAGGGAAGCTTTGAACAAGGAATTTGAACGCTGCTGCACATTCCTAGCCGAGATGATGGAGAAGTACGGAGCATTGGTTTTGCGAGACATTGCCGTAGAGATTCAGTATGAACCGGAGACTTGGTGTGATGATGCAGAGGGAAAAAGACTTCGGTATGAGGCTTATGCGAGAAGATTTCTGAAACAGTTTGAGAAGGCAGCATAAGGATTACCGGCATCCTGCGAGAGTGGGATGTATACATACGATAGAGCGTTCAAAAGCATGCAAATTTATAAGCTAAAAATAATAATATAATGATTAAATAATGTTTGATCACTTGATTTGTACAAAGTGCAAGTTGGGTGATTTTTTAATATTTCGATATAAATATACAGTTAAATGAGAGAAAATCACATTTAATAGTTGATTTCTGCAAAAAACTGTATATAATAGAAAGTAGAAAAGAAGGTGAGGTAGCAATCATGTTAATTCAATTTAATTTTAAAAATTTCAAATCATTTAGAGAAGAGGCTACTTTGGACTTGTCAGCAGCAAAGATGACAGAGTTTTCAGATAGAGTAGTGTCAATTGGTAGTGAGAAGATTTTACCGGTTGCTGCTATTTATGGCGCAAATGCAAGTGGAAAGTCAAATATATACAACGCTTTTGAATATATGACTGATTATGTCGTAGATTCATTTAAGTACGGTGATGAAGAGGAAAAATTTGAGTATTTCAGACCAACTCCGTTTTTGTTTGATACTACATCAGCAAATGCAGAGTCTAGTTTTGAAGTATATTTTACATTGCCGGGAGATAAGGCTGAGAAGACATATAACTATGGATTCTGCATCGACAAAGAAGGTGTAACAGAAGAATGGTTAAATTCTAAGGCAAAGACTGCAAGAAAGTATAGTCCGGTTTTTTACCGTAATGCAGAAGAGTTAGATTTATCCGGTTTTCCGAAAAGTAGCAGAGATAATATTCAGGTGGCATTGGAAAAGCAGGTGCTTATTATCTCCTTGGGAGCGAAGTTGAAGATTGGTAAGTGTAAGGATATCAGAGATTGGTTTCTTGCAAATGCGTTTGCTGATTTTGCAGATTCCGTTACAAATTATTTCATGTATCGTAGATTGCCTAAGGGGTTTGTGAGCGATAAAAGTGTTCAGCAGAAGGTTGTAGAATATTTTGCATCCTTTGATGAACATATTAAGGATTTCAGAATAGAAAAGATGCCTCAAGAGGGAGATTCCAAGGAAGAAAAGTATAAAATTGATGCGCTTCATAAGATGATTGGTTCAGATGAATTGGCAGAGATTCCACTGGAGTTGGAATCAGCAGGCACATTGAAGATGTTTGCGTTGTATCCGGAATTGCAGGAAGTATTGGAGAAGGGCAGTGTGTTTTTCATTGATGAATTAAATGCTCGTTTGCATCCGTTACTTGTAAGAAACTTCTTGCTTACATTCTTGAATCCGGAAATTAACACTAACCACGCTCAGCTTGTATTTACAACTCACGATACATGGCAGTTGTCTAATCAGCTATTGCGCCGTGATGAGATTTGGTTTGTGGAGAAGGATGAAGAGGGTGTTTCAACACTGTACTCACTGGCAGATTTCGTAGACGAGGATGGTACTCGCATCCGTAAGGATGAAAGCTATGAGAAGAATTATCTGATAGGAAAGTATGGTGCGATTCCTACCTTGAAGAGTATTGATATTTTTAAGGGCGCTCAATGTCCGGGGGACATTGGTTTAGCGCCGACCGAAGTGGAACGGAGAGATTAGAATGGCGAGAAAAGACAGAACAGGTAATAGAAAAACTCGCGAACAGAGAAAGCAATTCAAAGTACCGGAATTAGGTTATTATTTGATTGTTACAGATACAGAAGCTACAGAGCGTTGTTTTTTCACAGGACTCCATCAGGCATTGCCGGAGGATGTGAGAAACAAGCTTGTAATAAAGGTGGTAGAGACAAAGACTCGTACCATGATTGATAAATGCCTGGAACTCACTGCTTATGATGCACAATATCGTACTCCTTGGATTGTGTTTGACAGAGACCAAGTGCAGGGTTTTGATGAGATTATAAAAGAGGCAGAGGATAAAGGAATACAAGTGGGCTGGTCCAATCCATGTTTTGAAATATGGATGTATGCCTACTTGGGTTCCATGCCGGCAATTCAAGACTCATGGACGTGTTGCTCAGAATTTGGACGAGTATATGAAGCTAAGACCGGGCAGAAGTATTCTAAAGCAGATGAACAGATGTATGGAAAACTCTGCAAAGCAGGTGACGAGGAAAAGGCTATTCAGATAGCGCAGCAGAAGCTGGAGCAGTGTAAAAGAGAAGGTAAGACAAAGCCATCAGAGATGTGTCCTTGTACGACGGTGCATGAGCTGGTGGGAGAGATTAAGGGTAAGGTATATTTATAGGATAATAATTGAACCAAACATTGGAGGTTGCAAATTATGTATGATTGTTCGAAAGAATTTAATAAATTTTATCGCACCTCAGTGGTTCTTCCAGAGGTCGAGCAGAATGAACTGCGTGAAAAACGAAAGCTAAATGTAAAAAGGCTTAAAGAAGGTTTGTTAGAATATAACGAAGAAAATAAGAAGGATTATAAAATATCCGAGGATAGAATTCAAGGTAGCATGGCTATGCATACTATCGTTCAAAATGATGAGGGCGATTATGATATTGATGTCGGTATAGTTTTTGAATCGAGTAATTTAAATAGTTTAGGGCCGCTTGCGTCAAGAAATATGGTAGCAGATGCACTAAAAAGAAAAACGAAACAGTTTGCAGAAGAACCAGAAGTAAAGACCAGTTGTGTTAGATTGAAATATACATCAACAGGGTATCATGTAGATTTTGCGTTATTTAAGAGAGAGAAAGAAACAGTAGATGATAAGAAATACACTTATGAACATGCAGGAGCTGAGTGGTCGGCTAGAGATGTTAAGGCATTAGAAGAGTGGTTTAATGCACAAATAAAAGAAAAAGGAGATATACTTAGGAAGGTTATTCGATTGTCAAAAATGTTTTGTAAATCACGAGATACTTGGAAGAATATGCCGAGTGGATTGTTACAAACAGTTTTATGTGATGAGAATTTAAGTACTGATTATTCGCGAATAGATGAAGTGTTTTATTATACTATGCAAGCAATTGTTAATAGAATTAGTGATAGTACAGAGGTTGCGGCACCTGTTGATGATGGTAGAGCTTTGGTTGTTCGTGATATTGATCATCAAAGAATGAATAATTGGAAAAGTAGATTGGCATCCAAATTAAAAGAATTAGATGTACTATTTAAGGAAGATTGTACATATACAGAAGCAATAACTGCATGGCAGGAGTTCTTCAATCATTCATATTGGGATGGATTACAGAAAGAAGTCATTACAGAGAGTTCAAGTGTTCGTAAGTCCTATTCATATACAGATACAGAAGAATTTATAGAAGATTTATATCCAGTATATGAACAATATGATGTAACAATTGACTGCAAAGTGGCGGGAAATGGTTTTTCATTAATGCCAATTGTTGAGTATTTAGAAACATATGCACCTAGATTTAATAAATTTATCCCACATAATTTTTCTGTGCGATGCAAGGTTGGGTACACTAATTGTCCTTCTTACGATAAAGTTTTGTGGAAGGTGTTAAATGTAGGGGAAGAAGCTGAACGTAGAAATGATATACGTGGTCAAATTCAAAATCGCGGAAAAGAAATCACAGAGAATTCAAGATTTTTTGGACCACATTACATAGAATGTTATTTGATTAAGAATGGAGTATGTGTAGCGATAGGTCATGTAAGTGTACCGATAGGAACTAATTAACAGGAGGATAATATACATGAAAAAAATAAGAATGTTACTGCTTTTATTAGGTTCAGTCGGTTCATTAGTGGTTGCAATATATTGTGAAGTAAAATCGATCCCAGTGGGAACTATGCTTGGAAGTTTGGTTGCAGGGATAGTGATTCCATATTTGTTACAGAGTATTGTTGATTTGACTGATAATACAAATTGGAAAACTTCTCAGCGTAAGTTGAAAAGAGCTGGATTGTTGCAAAAGGATACTATTATTAGAATATCGTTTGCTTATTTGTTTAGAATCAAGATAGACGGTAAATATTTTTTGGTGAAGAGTCCAAGAACCAAGAAATATCAACCCGTTGGTGGAGCATACAAGTTTTATGCAGAAGAAGCGGCTTATCTTAGAGATAACATTCCTGTAGAAAATGACAATCGTATTCCGGTTAACGAAATAACAAAGCGGGACTATCGATTATTGGTGAAGAACAAAGATTTAAGGAAATTTGTTAGACGGTTTAATAAAACTATTTATAGAGAAAATATACCAGATCTTAGTAGAGAATTTATTGAAGAGATATTTAGTACTGGGATTCTTGATAAGGAAACATATGGAACATTGTCATATAAATTCTGTGGAAGGCATATGACAGATGTTGCATATGGTAGTGTTTTTGGACATTATGAATTGCTTTTTGCTGACATTATTGAGGTTCAATTATCAGATAGGCAAGAACAACTTTTTAGGGAACTTTCGAGAGTAAAATCTGGTAAATATTGTTTTGCAACGGCGGATGAGATTAAAGCATTAGGTGTAAAATACAACACAAATGACATGTCGGACAATATTGGAAATCATACATTTAAAGTACTAAATGAAAATTCAGACAAATTAACTATGGCAAATGATTATAAAGAAATTGTGAATATCAATCTTTAAAAAGTAGTTTATTTCAAATAGGTAGCCATGAATGCTTGTGACTACCTATTATCTTCTTGAAATATTGTTGGAACAAATATATAATTTTGTTGGGACATTCGATGCGGAGATAATTATTAATCAGAGAAAGGTGTGCTAAATGGTATCTATTGAAAGAATGATGCAGTACTTGCAAGAAGAACGAAAAGGTTCAATTTATGTTACAAAACAGGGATGCGATTTTGTAAATCATTTTCAAGAGATGATAACACGTGAAAGGGTGGTTATAAGAGATGAGAACAAAATTATTCCACCGGGGATGGAATTGCAATTAATAAATGAATCGTCTATAAATGCTATATCTACAAAGATTGACGAAGAATATTGTATTTTTGTATATAAAGGTATTGTAGAAGAACAAAAGGAATATCTTAGACGTTATGATTGGAATTTCTTTTCAAGCGAGGAAGAGAAAGAACAATATTTGGATGATATTATTGAATATGGATTTTATTTTATAGCAGCACATGAGTATGCACATATTTTTTGTGGACACTTGGATGTACGATTAACAGAACCGAATGAACTCATTGCAGAAGAATGTGAAGCAGATATGTTTTCAATAGATTATCTTATGAAATATATTCAATTTATTCATCCTATTGAGAATATTACTGAAGAAGTAGAGAAGCTATTTTTAGCAGTATATTTTCTGTTTGAAAATATGCAGAGACAGAATTATCAAGAATTTTATAATGACAAATTAATGCAGAATTATTATGACCCAGATAGAATTCAAAAGAGAGACCATCCTTTAGATGCGCAAAGGATTTTGTATTTATACGATATGCTTAATATTGTTGTGATAACTGATGAAGCAAAGCTACTACCTATAAAGGAAAATATTATAGAAAAACTGCGACATATCAAGAGAATAGGTAATGTTGAACATTCAATAAACGACGTAAATTATACTATTGTGGAAGATTCCATAAATAAGATAAGAAAATCGATTAAGGATATACAAGAAAAAATACCTAGATTTAATGCGTAGATTAAGTATAAGTTTTTGCGAAGGAAGGGAGAAGTGTCCATGAAAAAACAACTCAAATGCTACATCTACACCCGTGTATCCACCTCCATGCAGGTAGATGGCTACAGCTTAGATGCGCAAAAAGATAAATTGCATAAATACGCTGATTATCAGGATATGATTATCGCCGGTGAATACTCCGACGAAGGTAAATCCGGTAAAAGTGTGGAAGGTCGCCCACAGTTC
>JAFTPO010000077.1 GCA_017463225.1 Lachnospiraceae bacterium
TCATGGTCATGATGGTGTCCGCAGCAACACTCTTCATCCTCATGGTCGTGATGGTGCTCATGATGGTGATGATGAGCCTCATGCTCCGCCTCCTTCATCATATCCTCCACAGTATTAGAACGTTCCATAGCCTCAAGTATCACCTTTCCATCTATGTCATCCCAAGGAGTAGTAATTATAACAGCCTCTGCATTATGCTCCTTAAGAAGCTTTGTAGCTGCAAGAATCTTATCCTCCTTAGCATTCTGAGTACGGCTTAAAACTATGGTTCCTGCACTCTCAACCTGATTATTGAAGAATTCTCCAAAATTCTTCATATACATCTTACATTTCAACACATCAACTACTGTAGTAGCTGAGTTAATCTCCACGTCAGCGGTCTCTTTAACACCCTCAACAGCCTTTATTACATCTGAAAGCTTTCCAACACCTGATGGTTCAATAATAACTCTATCTGGAGCATAATCTGTAATAACCTGCTTTAAAGCAGTTCCGAAATCTCCAACCAAAGAACAACAGATACAGCCTGAATTCATTTCAGTTATCTCAATGCCTGCGTCCTTAAGAAATCCACCATCTACACCAATCTCTCCAAATTCGTTCTCTATAAGAACAAGCTTCTCTCCCTTATAAGCCTCCTCAATAAGCTTTTTTATAAGAGTTGTCTTACCTGCCCCTAAAAATCCCGATAAAATATCAATCTTTGTCATTTTAACATTCCTCCTAAATCAATGAAGTACTAAAATATCTCTCTACTCTATCTGGAAGTATTGTAGCAATAACCTTATCCTTACCATACTTCTCTGCCATCTTCATAGCTGTCCATACATTTGCTCCTGATGAGGTTCCACAAAGCAGACCCTGCACTCTTGCAAGCTGTCTGGCTGTTTCTATAGCATCCTCATCTGTAACCTCAACGATATCAGTAATTATACTAGTATCAAGTATCTCTGGTATAAATCCATCTCCAATTCCCTGAATCTGATGCAAACCAGGCTCATGTCCAAGTAAAGCTGATACATTTTTAGGCTCAACAGCCACAATCTTTGTATTCGGATTTAACTCAAGCAAATACTTTGCAACACCAGCTAAGGTTCCACCACTTCCGATACCGGATACATAAATATCAATTGGTCTTCCAAGCTGTTCTACCAACTCTCTGGCAGTTGTTCTGTAATGTATGTCCGGATTAGCCTGATTTACAAACTGCTGACACATAAAATACTTCTCTGGATCAGAATTATAAATCTCAGTAGCTTTATCAACAGAACCTCCAATACTAAGCTTAGGCTCTGTTAAAATCAGTTCAGCACCTAAGGCCTTAATTATCTTCTTACGTTCCTCACTCATATTCTCAGGCATTACTATAATAACCTTATAGCCCTTTCTAACGCCACATAAAGCCAAACCAATACCTGTATTTCCAGAGGTTGGCTCTATAATAGTCATACCAGGCTTAAGCTTGCCTTCTGCTTCTGCTACCTCCAGCATATTCTTTGCTATTCTATCCTTAATACTTCCTCCAGGATTAAGGAACTCTGCCTTTGCAAATATATTAAGTCCTGTGGTCTCCTCCAAGCTCATAAGAGGAGTATTTCCAATTAAATCTAAAACATTACTATAATACATAATTACACCTTTCTTATTAACTATATGTAATATTATCAACGAATCTTATTCCCAAATATATATAATATCATAATAAAAATAAAAAAACTACCCAAAGGGGTAGTTTTTTCTATACTATTTTATCAATAATTTCTTGAATTGTTAAATTATCTGTCTCAATAACAACATCTGCAGCATCAATATATTTAGGCATCCTAGCTTCAAGCATATTACATATCTTGTCATACATATTATCACCTGCAAGTAATGGTCTGTCATTATTCCCTGATACTCTTTTGTATGTAGTTTCTGCACTCGCCTTTAGATAGATAACCTTTCCAAGCTCTCCCAAAAGGATTCGGTTTACTTCTCTCATTGGAAGTCCTCCACCGGTGGAAATAACTGTTCTTGTAAGATTTGACTTCATCGCTCTTACAACATTTGTTTCCAAATCTCTAAAGTATTGTTCTCCCTTTTGGGCAAATATATCGTTAATAGTCATTTTCTCCTGCTGAACAATATACTCATCTGTATCAAGGAAATCATATCCTAATCTATCAGCCAACGCTTTTCCAACAGCAGTTTTTCCAGCGCCCATGTATCCTACAAGCACAATATTATCACTGTCGTGGCCATAAACCTTTTGGCACAATACCCTGTAAACCTTATCTGACAAAGCTTTACCTATCTTAACATTATTCCAATACTCATAGGCGATAATTCCCTGATTTAAAAGCATGCCCAAACCATTAACAGCTTTTGCTCCCTTACTCTCAACCATCTTCAAAAACGGTGTTTGGGAAGGATTGTAAATCAGATCTACACCAACATAAGCCATATCATAAAAGCTCTCGTCCGCCACAAGAGGTAATCCATCATCTTTATGCAACCCTATCGATGTACACTGAATCATAATATACTCATCCTTTGGTATAGTTTTATAATCTATAGCTTCAACAGGTTGAATCCTCTTACATCCAAAAGCTTTATTCATATCATCAGCTATTTTCTTTGCATTATCATAGGTTCTATTTACTATAAATACTTTTTTCGCGCCATAATTCAAACACATATATGCTACTGCTCTGGCAGCGCCACCAGCTCCAAGCATTATCACGTTAGCCCCATTAAGTTCAACGCCTTCATCAAGAAGAGCCTTTGCTAAACCCGGCATATCTGTATTGTAGCCCTTGTATCCACCATCTACTCTTACAAGTGTATTTACAGCACCAATAACTCTCGCAGCCTCATCTATGTCCACCAAATGCTCCATAACAGCCTGCTTATGTGGAACGGTTATGTTAAGTCCCTTTATTCCATCCTCATATGCCATTTTGACTGCCTGATCTAGATTATCAGTAATATGAAATGGTATGTATTTAATATCTAATCCTAAATTTAAACTTAGGGTGTCATGTAACAATGGCGACATGGTATGTAATATAGGGTCTCCAAAAATACCCAAATAGCTCTTTGCATCAACCTCTTTATAATTATCTAGTGCATATTGCATTATGTTCATAATATAACCTCTTTGTGTAATCAAGTACAAAAGCCGCATCCATAAGAATGCGGCTTGATTGTTTCATTATTACTTTCTAAGACCAAGCTTCTCGATAAGAGCTCTGTATCTTGCGATATCCTTGTTCTTAAGATATGCTAAAAGGTTTCTTCTCTGACCTACCATCTTAAGAAGACCTCTTCTTGAATGGTGATCCTTTGGATGAGTCTTGAAGTGCTCGTTAAGATCATTGATTCTGTAAGTAAGTAAAGCTACCTGTACCTCTGGTGAACCAGTGTCTCCCTCACATCTTGCATACTTTTCCATGATTTCCTTCTTCATCTCTGTAGTAATCATCTTGATTTCCTCCTTTAATATAATATATATCCTATCACTGAGTCATGGTCGGAGTCGTCCAATAACTAAGTAACGGCCTTGATTATACTAGCATATAAACTTTCGGTTGTAAAGCGAAATATGCCAGTTTTTCAACTTTTTAGTATTGTTTGAAGTAATTGAAGCCTTCAATATAGTCTTTTCTTGTTAAGCCCTCATCATCAACATTTATATAATATCCCTTTATATCAGAATCATCATCCGACTTGCAGAAGTAATCCATAGCACTACCCCAGCCATTTCCCACAGCCTCATCACTTAACTGAGGATCAAAGGTATATAATGTGCCATTTATATTAACTACAGCCCATCCATGATCTCTGTTTACATTTCCATTATTTAAGGCTCCATAAATTTTGTATGAGTCAAGTCCAATAGCTCTGGTAAGTACTACAAATGCAGAAGCATAGTTTACACATGAGCCATATCCAAGGCAAAGGGATGAATAGCTTTGTGATACACACCAAGTATCATAATCAGAAATATAATTTCCTCTATAATTACTTGCATGCCATGCATAATAATTGTTATCCATAATCCAATTATATATAGCCAATGTCTTCTCATATGTGGACATATCCTCAGTAATAATCTGCCCTAATATTTCCTGCACTCTTGCATCAATTTCTGAATCTCCTGTATATAATGGAGCATATAGCTGTGCAGAATTTAGTATGTCCTTAGGGTCTGTTGATGTTGTAGGAGTTCCTGGTATAATTGGTTCTCCCTCAACAGGTATATCAAAATCATCACTTGGCTTATTATCAGAATCACCTTCTGGCTCTGTTGGTTCCGGACATACATATGGTCTATCTGTTGGACCAGGTGCTTCTCCACCTTTTTCTACAAGGCAAATCTCAATACCCTCAAGACGTTTTGCCTTACCAGCAGTTCCGGCAGGTTCACCATTCTTTGCCCAGTCAAGCCATCCAAAATCCTGTGCGTGTACTCTATAATATACATCATATGTATCAGCCATCTCACCCGTTAAGGCTATGCAAATAGCCTCAAGACGCTTTGCCTTCCCCTCTGTACCGGATATTGCACCATTCGAGGTCCAATTGTCAATTTTATCAATATCTGACTGCCAACCGTAGTCCTGCACATGGGTTGTATAAACAATGCCACCATCACAAGGTTTATTTCCAAGCTTAATTCTTATTCCTTCTAATCTGAGAGAACGTCCGTAAGTACCTGATAGCTGTCCATTGTACTTCCATTTCTGCCATCCATCATTTTGCACATGTGTTTTATATATAACATTAGGCGTATCTTCACCTGGAATAACCGGATTCTCGTTGTCAGTGTTTTCATAATTTACTACAGGAGAAAGTCCAGGTGCCGCTACAAAAGCACTATCAACGTCCGAAACAATATCATCCATGTTATAATTTATTTCACTTCCGGCTTTAACAACTACTATCTGTATACCTTCCAATCGTTTAGCTTTTCCTGCAGTTCCGGCAGGTGCACCATTTTTTGCCCAGTCTAGCCATCCAAAATCTTGCGCATGAACCCTATAATATACATCGTATAAATCCTTATGCTCTCCTGTAAGCTGAATTTCAATGGCTTCAAGTCTCTTTGACTCACCTTCAGTTCCACTTATATCTCCGTCTGCTGACCATGGTAACCATCCATAGTCCTGACAATGTGTAGTATATTGAATTCCTAGGTCTAATTCAGGACACAAAGTATTTGGAGAAAGCATTATATTTATGCCCTCTAATCTAAGTGCACGGCCACTGGTTCCTGACATCCTTCCATTTTGTTTCCACGTGGTAACATCACTCTCTTCCCCTTCCCATCCAACATTTTGGATATGGGTTCTATAGTAAACATTTATCTCTGGAGCATCAAATGTTGACCCTGCTGCGAGAGTTTTATCTGCAGACATAAATGTATTTCCCATCAAAGCAATAGTCATAACTCCAACCAGTATTCTTGATACTAATTTATTTATTCTTATTTTCATACTTTTTCTTCCTCGTAATAATTTAGATTCTTTAAACTTGCTAAAAACATAATATATTCAAACATATATTTTTCGCAAGTAAATTAAGATTTATTATGTCTTGTAACAAATCTGTAACATTATTGCATATAGAAAATAAAAAATCAACATATACCTTTAAAAATTCACAAAATAAGTTTATAATATCAAAAAACCAACAGAAAGGATTTAATTACAATGGCAGGTTCAACATTCGGTAAACTTTTCACCGTAACCACTTGGGGTGAATCCCACGGCAAGGGTTTAGGTGTTGTTGTGGATGGATGTCCAGCAGGAGTTCCATTATGTGAGGATGACATTCAAATATATTTAAATCGCAGAAAGCCCGGACAAAACCAATATTCTACAAAACGCAACGAATCAGACACCGTGGAGATATTATCAGGAGTTTTTCAGGGTAAAACTACCGGTACTCCTATATCTATGATGGTAAGAAATATGGATCAGCATTCGAAGGATTACGGAGATATAGCTGTAAGCTACAGACCAGGGCACGCAGATTATTGTTTCGATGAAAAATATGGATTTAGAGACTATAGAGGCGGTGGTCGCTCTTCTGGTCGAGAAACCATAGGCAGGGTCGCTGCAGGAGCCATTGCAGCTAAGGTATTAAAATCTCTTGGCATAGAGCTCACGGCATACACTCGCTCTATAGGGGATTGTATTATTGACTATAATAATTTTGACTCCAACGAAATACTAAACAATCCATTATACATGCCCGACAAAGAATGTTCAGACAAGGCTGGCGAATACCTAAAGCAGGTAATGTCTGAGCTTGATTCCATAGGCTCTAGTGTTGAATGTATTATAAACGGTATGCCAACAGGCATTGGTGAACCGGTATTCTCAAAGCTTGATGCTATATTAGCCCAGGCTATTATGTCTATAGGAGCTGTTAAAGCAGTAGAAATCGGTGACGGAGTTTCTGTAAGCAAGTCAAAGGGTTCATATAACAATGACTCCTTTATTATAAAAAACGGACAGGTATGTAAGGAAACCAATCATTCTGGTGGAATATTAGGTGGAATAAGCGATGGCTCACCTATATTAGTAAGAGCTTCATTCAAGCCAACGCCATCCATATATCAGGAGCAAAATACAATAAATCAGAATAAGGAAGAAATCAAGCTATCCATTAAAGGAAGACACGATCCAATAATTGGACCTAGAGCTGTTGTGGTTGTAGAATCTATGTGTGCTATAACAATTTTGGATTTGCTATTAATTAATATGTCCTCTAAACTAGATAATTTAATTAAACTATACAGATAAATCAAAAAAGAACATTCTACCTACACAAGACTATCCTTGTAATGGTAAAATGTTCTTTTATTTATTAACAGTGTTCTTACGCTTCGCTCTCGGATGAGCTTTCTCATATTCTTCTTTAATTCTGCTCTGTCTGCTCTTTAAATATATCTGAGTAGTAGATATATCTGAATGTCCCAACATCTCCTGCACAGCCTTTAAATCAGCACCATTGCTAACAAGATGTGATGCAAAGGAATGTCTTATCATATGAGGAGTTATATCTTTTTCTATACCAGCCTTGACAGCATAAGCCTTGATAAGCTTCCAGAAACCCTGTCTTGACATAGGTTGTCCCTTCAAATTAGTAAACAGATAATCACTGCCATCACACATAATCTGTCTAACACCATTGATATAGCTCTCAAGAGCTGCTCGGGCAACCTGCTCAATAGGTATTACTCTCTCTTTACTTGCATCTCTGCAAATTATATAGCTCATAGCAAGATTTACATCATCTATCTTAAGAGAGATAAGCTCAGATACTCTCATACCTGTTGCATATAAAAGCTCAAGCATAGCCTTATCACGCACCTCTTTAGGGGTGGTTTTTGATGGTTGTTCTAAAAGCATACTAATTTCGTCAACAGTAAGTGTATCAGGTGCTTTCTTCTCAATCTTTGGTGGCTTAAGCTGTTCTGTACAATCCTCTTTCACAACCCCCTGTTTAAACAGATATAAGAAAAAGGATTTAATGCTAGCTATATTTCTGGATATAGTCGCAAGAGACATCCCCTGTGACTTTAAATCCATAACATACGAGCTAAGGTCTGTAGCATTAACATCTGCTACTGCAAACTGACCCTTACCCTCAAAATATGTACAAAGCTTAATCAAATCTCTCTTATATGAAGCTATAGTGTTCTGGCTTGAACGTTTAACTACAGTCAAAAAATTTATGTAATTATCAATGTGTTCCCTCATAACACTAACCCCTTAAAAATCCCATAATATATATGTAAAAGTCGTAAAATCCAATTAGCATATACTATTATAATAACTAATTTACATAAAATCAAACACATTTTTTTCACTAAATCTTAAGAATTTTGTAATTTTTATGAAATTCTACAAAATAGGGTATTATTCAAAAATTAGTTCACCATATATTGATAAAAAAATTTTAAAAAAAATGTCGAGGAAAAGCACTCTAAAATTATACCTAACGTAAAAATAACACATACACTTAATATATTCTTAATATCACTTTCTTTAGCGTTGTCAAACAGCTTAAGCCTATAACAATATACTATGCCCAAATAGTATATTATATAATGAGGTAAAACAAATCCTGCCATAATCATCAAACCTGTAATACCCAAATAATGTAATTGAGCACTAACAATAAGACCTACCAGACCTCCTCCAGCTATCATAAAAATACTATATGCTCTACTTGAACCAATAGCGTTAAACATTAATAAAATAAAAAAAACCTGTTTTATTCTGTTTATAATAACAGAACAAAATATGTCAGTTTTTTTCCTACTCAAAATACTCACCATATCGTTTATATCTATAAGAATATACGAAAAATCATATTCTCTTCGAATAAACAGATTGAAGATAACACTCACAAAAACAGCAGACATCAAAACAAATCCGTACTGTGTATTTCCTTTTATAACATACATGTCATCACCTCCAACAAAAAATAGAGAGCAAAAACGCTCTCTATTTCTTATGATAAATACTACTCAATTATTCCTTTTGATTTCATATCCTGGTAAGCTAATAACGCAACCATAGTTTTACTATCCATTATTTCACCTGTATAAATCATCCCTATAGCTTCTGATACAGGTATATGCAATATTTCAATATATTCATCAGGATCCAACTTTCTTTCACCTTTAATTAACTTGGTTCCAATATAAATATCCGTCATCTCATCATAAGTTCCAACAGAGGATATCATGTCTGACACATGATATAATTTAGTAGGGATCATTCCAATTTCTTCCTCAACCTCTCTCTTTGCACAATCAATACCAGATTCACCAATATAGGAATATCCACCTGCAGGAATCTCTATATTAACTCTATCAAGAGTATTTCTATATTGTTTAATTAAATACGTATACTCATTATCATCAATCACTAAAGCACCTGCACCACCACCACTTTTATGTTTAATATAATCATATTCAACAACATTGCCATTAGGAGTCCTAAGATATTCTTTATACAAAGCAACTATCTTAGAATCATATAATAATTCAGACTTTTCTTTTACAAACTCTATCACAGTTATCACCTACTTCATATTTTATACTTATTTTAATATAATACATTCAGCTACCTATTACAACAAGAATATAATTGAAACACAATCGTTAATAACACATAAACTAATAAAAAAGGATGTGGCATAAACCACATCCTAAAATGCTATTTTGCAAAATCTGTCACTCTTGATTCTCTAATCAGACTAACCTTAATCTGACCCGGATACTCAAGCTCTGCTTCGATTTGCTTTGAAATATCTCTAGCAAGTAATACCATCTCAGCGTCATTAATTTGCTCTGGAACTACCATTACTCGAATTTCTCTACCAGCCTGAATAGCAAAAGTCTTATCTACTCCCTTAAATCCATTAGCTATATCTTCTAACTTCTTTAATCTTGTAGTATATGTTTCTAACGTTTCTCTTCTTGCACCAGGTCTAGCAGCTGATATAGCATCTGCAGCCTGAACTATGCAAGCAATTAAACTCTGTGGTTCCACATCTCCGTGATGTGCTTCTACTGCGTTTATAACAAGGCCTGATTCCTTATACTTTCTACACAAATCAACACCAATTGAAATATGTGAACCTTCCATTTCATGATCAATAGATTTACCAATATCGTGCAAAAGGCCTGCACGTTTAGCCATACGAACATCAACACCAAGCTCACCAGCTAAAAGTCCTGACAAATGAGCTACCTCTATAGAATGCTTAAGGGCATTCTGTCCATAGCTTGTTCTAAACTTCATCTTACCAAGCAAACGAACAAGTTCTGGATGAATTCCATGAACGCCAACCTCGAGAGTTGCATTCTCACCCTCTTCTCTCATCATGGTTTCAACTTCCTTCTGAGCCTTCTCAACCATCTCTTCAATTCTAGCTGGATGAATACGTCCATCCAATATAAGCTTCTCAAGTGCTATTCTAGCAACTTCCCTTCTAACCGGATCGAAGCTTGAAAGGATAACTGCTTCCGGAGTATCATCAATAATCAAATCTACTCCTGTCATAGTCTCAAGAGTTCTAATATTTCTACCCTCTCTACCTATGATTCTACCCTTCATCTCATCATTTGGTAATTGAACTAAGGAAATTGTTGTTTCTGATACGTGATCAGCTGCACATTTTTGAATAGCAGTTACAACATACTCCTTTGCTTTCTTGTCCGCTTCTTCTTTAGCACGTGTCTCTAATTCTTTGATCATGACTGCAGTTTCGTGTTTAACTTCGTCTTCAACAGTCTTTAATAAGTATTCTTTTGCCTGTTCAGAGGTTAATCCTGAAATTCTTTCAAGTTCCTGAGTCCTTTTTGCTTCCAAATCCGAGATTTCACTTCTAAGAGTTTCCAGCTCTGCTTCTTTCTTTGAAAGAGCAGCCTCCTTCTTCTCTAAAGCCTCAGTTTTACGCTCAAGATTCTCTTCTTTTGAGAGAATTCTCTTCTCGGTTCTAGTGATTTCAGCACGACGATCTTTAACTTCCTTATCAATGTCGTTCTTCATTCTAAGAGCCTCTTCCTTGGCTTCAAGAAGTGTCTCACGTTTCTTGGCTTCAGCACTTTTCAGCGCTTCATCTATAATCTCTCTAGCTTTGTCCTCAGCCTTACCAAGCTTTGCTTCAGCAATATTCTTTCTGTAAGCAATGGCAGCGAACCAAGTTATAACAATTGCTAGAACAACTATTACAGCAAAGATTACGTATTGCATACTCAGGAGCACCTCCTTATTAAATTTTCATTGCACAAAATACAACAGTTAAATCTTATACTTTTTTTATATAAGTGTCAAGAAAATAATCAAGATTTTTATGCAATTTGTTAAAAAACCTCTTTTTTATGACATAAATTTATCCTAATTTATGTAAACATGCATATTTCTAAATTATTCTTGTATGAATTCTATGCCTTTATACTTTTTTAAAACAGCTTTTACACTGTCATATCGAAATCCTCTTCGTAACAGATAATTGATTACTCTCCTTCTTACTTTATCATCATTAAAATTAACATTATAAAATCGCCTATTAACAATATCTGATATAACAGCATTCTCATCAATAGTATCTGCATCTATATATTCTTCTATAACATCATCGATAATAAATTTATCAACGCCCTTATCCTGGAGCTCTTTAATCAACAATCTAACACCTTTTTTTGATGCATTATCTTTGATATAAGAAAGGGCATAATTCTCATCATTGAGATATCCATAATAGGAAAGCTTGTCTATCGCTTCATCTATCTCTCCAGAATTATACCCTTTCTCCCTAAGCTTATCTTCTAACTCCTTAACTGTTCGGTCCTTAAAAGCCAAAAGATTAACAGCTTTATCAAAGGCACTACATCTTGCCTTTGAATTATCCAATTCTAAATCTCCTAATTATTTATTCCTGGTCTCCCGCTTTCTCTTCTTCATCATTTTCTGATGTAATGAATTTTGCCCTTACCATACTTTCCACCTGTGCACAAAAATCCGGATTAGACATAAGATATAGTTTTGTATTCTCTCTTCCCTGTCCAATCTTTTCTCCGTTATATGAA
>JAFTPO010000088.1 GCA_017463225.1 Lachnospiraceae bacterium
GGTAAGAGTAACCCTTGCAACAAACGAGTCATATGAAGAGGTTGTAGAGACAGCAGAGTTTGATATCATAAAGGCAGAGGGAGCAGCAACAGTAACTATAGAGGATGCAATCTATGGAGAGACAGTAGCTCCAGTGGTAACATCAGAAACACACGACGTGGCAACAGCGGTTGTAGAGTATAAGTTAGCAGATGAAGCGGATACAGCATATAAGACTACAGTACCTACAGCAGTGGGAAGCTATGTGGTAAGAGCAACCCTTGCAACAAATGAATCATATGAAGAGGTAGTAGCAACAGCAGAGTTTGATATCATAAAGGCTGTTGGGGATGTTACATTTAATATTGAAGACGTAAGTTATGGTGAAGAGATAACTCTAACAGTAGTGTCAACAGTTTATGATGTATCAAGTGCTGTTGTTCAGTATAAGGCTACAGGTGCAGATGATTCAACATATACTACTGTAACACCTACAGCAGTTGGAAATTATATTGCGCAAGTTATTCTTGCAGCAACTGAGTCATATGAGGAAAAAGTAGAGACCGCAGAATTTAGTATATCAAGAGCGGATGGCACAGCAACAATAACAGTTCAGGATGTGATTTATGGAGATGCAATTAAGCCGGTAGTAAAATCTGATACACACGATATTGCATCAGCGGTTGTGGAGTATAGATTAGCGACTGAAGCTGATACTGCATATACGGAAGCGGTACCTACAGAGGCAGGAAACTATGTAGCAAGAGTAACATTTGCACAAAATGACTATTATAATGCAGTGACTGCAACAACAGCGTTTTCAATAAAGTCAGTTGAGGGTGTTGGAAGCTTGGTTGTAGCTGACACTTATTACGGAATAGCAGTTGTTCCTCAGATTACATCAGACACCAATTCTACTAGCGGAACAACCGTAGAGTATAAGGTATATGGTAATAATGATTCTACATATACTTCAAAGGTACCTACAGCTGTAGGAAAATATGTAGCTAGAGTCATACTACCAGGAAATAATAACTATGATGAAATGGTTATTACAGATGAGTTTTCAATAAACTATCTTCCTATACCAGATAATGCGTACAGCTTAGTTGGTAATATGGGAGAAAACGGATATTATACATCAGAGGTTAATATTGTTGCAAAGGATGGGTATGTAATATCAAATTCTCTGGATGGAGAATACGTGGAGAGTATTACAGTAGCCTCATCTAGTGAAGCCATGACAGTTTATTTTATGGAAAAATCCACAGGTGCAAAGACTAGTGCTTTATCCATCGCAGCAATAGATATTGATGTTGATGCACCACAGGTAGATGCAAAAAGTGACAACACCTATTATGGAGACTCTCTTGCTGTAGCAATATCAGATAATAACTTAGCAAGCGTAACTCTCAATGGAGAAAATATAGAGATAGATGGTGCTAGAACAGTATTAGAGCTCAAGTCAAATGGTGGTGTAGAAGAGTATACAGTAGTGGTAACTGATAATGCTGGACATACAAGAAATATAGTTATCACAGTTGCCGCAGAGTGGACTAAAACAGGAGAGATTCCAAATGGTACACAAGTTAGACTTGAAGCCGGTACATCATATTCGTTGGGTTCAGGTACGTGGACAGTAAATGGTGATGCTACAAGCTACAGCGGAAATACTACATTTTATGTTAGCGGAGAAAGTCAATTTATCTTTAATCAACAGTAAAGCTGAATAGGATAAAGGATTATTGGAGGATCCAAATGAAAAACAAAAAGGCTATATTTATAATAATTGGAATACTGTTGGTGGTGTGTATAGCGGTTGTAGCTATAGTGCTATCAACGAAGAAGGAGGACTCATATAGAATTGTTAAGGTGTATGAGTTCGAAGGTGATGGAGTTGTAAATAGAGAATCCTTAGGCGATATAGAACCATATAATAATATGGTACTTGAGTCAGGTGATAATATTAAACTCAATACAGGTCTTATGACTTTAAAGTTAGATGATGACAAATATGTGTATGTGGAGGAAAATACTGAGTTTTCATTAGAGGCAACAGGTACAAGCGAGAATAGTAAGACAACTATTAATCTTAAGAGTGGTGCTATAACTAACGAAATACAGAATAAGCTTAGCGGTGAGTCATCTTATGAAATCAACACTCCTAACTCAACTATGGCTGTAAGAGGAACTACGTATTACGTTCGGGTTTATGAGGACAATAAAGGTGTAAAATATACCAGAGTCTCTGTGTTTGAGGGTAAGGTTACAACTAAGCTTATGTATGCAGATGGAACGATTGCGGATAAGGAAGTAGCCGTTGATGCTGGTAAGGAGGTTATCATCTACGAGGATGACACCACCACAGATTATATTGGAGATGTAACTGATATTGATTACTCAACTCTTCCTGATGAAGTGCTTCTTATAGTTGGAGAGGTATTTGATATGGATGAGACCATGACTGATGAAGAGATTATTAAAAACTTCAAGGGTCCGTTTACTGTTACATTTATTTATGATGGAAATGTTTTCGGAACTCAGATAGTTGAGAAGGGAAGCTGCGCACAGGTACCATCTCTTATGCCTGCCCCAAGTGGAGCATGGGATTTCGATTTTGAGACTCCTATAATTGAAGATATTGAAATTCAATGGAAATAGATAGAATATTTATACCTTGAGATAAAACAGGAGGTTGGCTATGGATATAGAGATACTTAGAAAAATACCTGCTATACAGGAATTCTTTAACATAGATGAGGATAAGGAATTGTCGGAAGGTACTAAGCTTTTCCTTGAAGCTATGTCAGAGGTAACTATACCTAAGGGACAGGATATCGTAACCTATGGTAAGGAATGCCATGATGGTATGTACATAATTTTAGAAGGAACCACAGATGTTTTAAGTAGCAGTGGACAGCTTATAAATAACTTGGGTAAAGGTGATTTTATAGGTGAGATGGGGCTTATTAATGACGATAAGCGAGGTGCTACTGTTCGTGCAACATCTGAGGTTGTATGTGCAAATATTTCTAAGACTCTGTTTGAAGAAATGGCTGCTTCTAATAAAAAGCTTTATGGTACATTTATAAATATGCTATATAATAAAACCACAAAGCTTGTTACTGAACGAGAGAGGATTAAGTCGGAGCTTGAGGTTGCTACCAGAATACAGGATAGCTGTCTGGAGCATGACTTTACAGAATTTAACAAACTGGAGAATGTGGATATTATCGCTAAGATGCGTCCTGCAAAGGAGGTTGGCGGTGACTTCTATGATGTTTTCATGATAGATGATAAGCATTTGTGTTATCTTATAGCGGATGTGTCTGGTAAGGGTGTACCTGCCGCTATATTTATGAGTATGGCAAAGACTTATATTAAAACTTACGCTACATTAGGACTTCCGCTGGCAGATGTTGCTTCCAAGGCTAACAATCAGTTGTGCTATAAGAATGAACAGGGTATGTTTGTTACAGCATTTATCTGTGTTCTTAATATTGAAACTAATGAAGTGAAGTTCATTAATGCCGGACATAACAGACCATTTGTGAAGAAGGCAGAAGGAAGATTCGAGATGATACCTGCTAAGGTTAATCTTGTTTTTGGTATGATGGAGGATATTCCATATAAGGAGCAAAGCTTTATGCTGGAGCCTGGAGATTCTATCTATATGTACACAGATGGAGTGACTGAGGCGGTAAATCCAAGTGATGAACTTTTGGGAGATTCTTACGCGGAAGAAATGCTTAATAAGCATATGGATAAGTCATCAGATGTGGAGTTATTTGTAGATACGATTTTTTTTGAGGTGGATGCTTTTGCAGATGGAGCTATGCAGGCGGATGATATCACAATGGTGTACCTGAGCAGACAGTAGGAGGAATATGCTAATGAAAAAGACTGTTAGATATGTGGTGGAGGCAATAATTGTATTTGTACTCACGTTTGTTCTCACTATTACTAATCTGTTTTCAGGACTGGATTATATGTTAAAGGATTTGCTTTATCAGATGCCTCGAGGTGTAGATAATGATATTAAGATTATCGCTATCGATGAGAGAACCTTAGAAGAACTTGGACCTATAAATACCTGGTCCAGGCAGTACTATGCCGATTTAATAAATTATTTTAATCAGGATGAGAATGCTAAACCATCGGTTATAGCATTTGATGTTTTGTTCTCAGGATATTTTGGTGAGAATGGTGAGCCATCAGAGGGAGACATAGCTTTCGCTAGGGCTGTTAAAGAGAGCGAGAATGTTGTAGTGGTTTCTCAGTTTCAGTATGATGAAAAACCAACATATTATAAGGATGGTACCATAGGCTATGATATAAAGGCGGTGTATTATCCTTATGAGGAGCTAAGAGAAGTGGCTAACATAGGTTATTCTAACGTGGCTCAGGATTCGGATGGTATAGTAAGAAGGATTATCTTATCTGAGGAGTATGATGGACAAACAACACAGACATTCTCTAAAGAAATATATGATTTGTACTGTGCAAATCAAGGGATAGCTCCTAATAAGGTGGTAACAGATAAGTATAATAAGACTATGATTAACTATTCAGGCAAGCCGGGGGATTATGAATATATCTCTATGGTGGATATACTGGATGGTAAGATAGATAGTAGAGTGTTTAAGGATAGTGTAATATTGGTTGGTGCATACGCATCGGGAATGCAGGATAATTTTAACGTTCCAAATGGTTATAGTAAGCAGATGTTTGGAGTTGAAATACACGCAAATATATTGCAATCATTTATGCAGGGAAGATTTTCGATTAATGGAAATCCCTATATGGCAGGAATTGTTTTAGGTGCCATTTGTGCATTGATGCATTTGATTTTTAGAATATCTAAAATCTGGTTGTCAACTATATTATTAATACTAGCTATAGCTGGAGAATTGTTGGTAGGAATTGTTCTTAATAATAATGGACAGGCTATCAGTTTAATTTACTTCCCTATAATTCTTTTCGTCTCATATATATATTGTCTGGCTATAGGTTATATATTGGAAAGTATCAAGCGAAAAAAAGTGCTTAATGCCTTCAAAAAGTATGTGGCTCCAGAAATAGTTGACGAGATAGCTAAGAAGGGTGATTTCCAGATAAAATTAGGAGGCGAAAACAGAGACATAGCGGTGTTGTTTGTGGATATTAGAGGCTTTACAACTATGTCCGAGGTGCTTTCACCGGAACAGGTTGTAGAAATACTTAATCATTATCTTGCACTTACAACAGAAGCAATATTTAAAAATAAGGGTACGTTGGATAAGTTTGTAGGTGATGCCACTATGGCAGTTTTTAATTCACCTTTCGATTTAGATGATTATGAATTTAGAGCAGTTTGTGCTGCTATGGATATAGTGGAAAAGGGTGTTGCTCTTGAAGCGGAGCTTCTTGAAAAGTATGGAAGAACAGTCGGCTTTGGTGTAGGTGTTAACTGTGGACCTGCAGTTGTTGGTAATGTTGGCTGTGAGAATCGTATGGATTTTACAGCTATAGGAGACACTGTGAATACAGCTGCAAGACTTGAGTCTAACGCTCAAAAAGGTCAGGTTCTTATAAGTGATACTATTTATGAGAGAGTGAAGGATAGAATTGAAGTAGAAGAGGTTGGTGAGATTCCTCTTAAAGGTAAGTCAAAGGGTGTTTTTGTATACTCAGTAACATCGGTAAAAAGGAATTAATCGATGAAATAATAAAAAAGGAGGGCTGTGGATGAAAAAAGAGATTAATGTGGAAGCTACTATGGAGAATCTTGATACAGTTCTTGGATTTATAGAAGAAAATTTGGAGTTGGCAAAATGTCCCATGAAGATTGCTATGAAGATGACGGTCTGCGTTGAGGAGCTGTTTGTAAATATTGTAAATTATGCCTATGATGGACTTGTTGGTCCTTGTAGTATAAGCTTTGAAGTCTGCGACAATACGCTTGATAAGGCAATCATTACTTTGTCTGACCAGGGTAAGGCATTCAATCCTTTAGAGAAGGAAGATCCGGATACAACTCTTAGCGCAGATGAAAGAAAAATTGGCGGTTTGGGAATTTTTATGGTTAAAAATATTGTGGACAAGATTTATTACGAAAGAAAAGGCGAAAATAACACAATTATTATGGAAAAAACGTGGAAGATATAGTATAATTAATTATTAGTTGTGAATTGGAGGAGGATTATTATGGATATTAAAAAGGTACAGAATGATTCGGAACTGACTATGGTAATTAGCGGACGTTTAGATACTAATGCAGCTTCTAAGTTAATATCTGATATTGACGAGAGCTTGGTGGAGGGTGTTAATTCATTTGTCTTAGATATGGCAGAGTGTGATTATGTTGCAAGCTCAGGCTTACGTGCCATTTTAGGTGCACAGAAGAAAATGAACGCACTTCAGGGTACTATGGTTGTTAAAAATGTTGTAAGCGATGTAATGGAAGTATTTGAGATGACAGGATTTGCCGATATCCTGAATTTTGAATAAATATCATAAGAACATTAAGGGAGGGTGCTTATGGATTTTACTAAGGAGATTGTAGAATTTGTATCGGACAAAGTAGGTGGAGTAGTAATTATTTCTGATTCATCAGACGAAATAGTGTATGCTGATGCATATTATACTAACAAGTATAACCAGGACATTACAGGTATGGATGCAACGCAGGTTTTTATGTGGCTTGATGAGTGTCCGGATGTAGAAGTGGATGGCCCTGCTGTTGAGTGGGAGAATATTGACAGAGCAAGCAAAAAGTATTACAGACTTAATACATCCAAATTTGAAAAGGATGGGAAGATATACAGTATACATTTAGAGACTGATATCACGGAGTATATGGGACTTAATCGTGATATTACAAAGTATATGAGCTTCTTCAAGAAGCTTTCGGCTTTCCAGACTGCTGTATTACAAAAGCTTTCTAATACGTTTTATGAGCTTTTGCCTATGCTTACTGACTACTTCAATGTCAGCAAGGCATATTTTCTTATTCAAAGAGAAGGTCATATGGACGTTATTACATACAACAAAATGGGAGATGTTTATTGTAATGACCGCATAGGACTTAATGCTAGGGTTGAGAGTGCATTTACCATGAATGCTGATGATGATATCCTAATGACCAGCTTAGCTCCTGAACTGCAGGAGGTTATGGCTTTAAATGGAAGCAAGGAAGACAGTGTATTTAATATGCTTTGCAATGGTTCTGTATCTGGTCAAAAATATGCCATATATTTTGGCGCTTGGCCAAATATGGATAAGGATTCTATGAAGGAGAAAACCCTTCTTAGTGTTATAAGACTTTATGTGGAAAATGGTATTATGAAAGAAAAACTACTGTATAGTAGCGAACATGATGGTCTTACAGGACTTTATAATAAAGCTAAATATCTTGAAATGATGGATGCGGAGTATATGGATATGAACTCCATTGGAATATTCAATTTAGATGTTAATAATCTTAAAGTTCTAAATGATACCAAAGGACATGAAGCCGGAGATAAGCTTCTTATAAAAGCTGCAAATAGTATCCGGAAGGTTACTACTAATAAAGTTCATGGATACAGAATGGGTGGAGATGAATTCCTTATGATTGCATGTAATGTAACCAAGGAAGAGGTTGACAGTCTAAAAAGCCGCTGGGAGGCTGAACTGGCCAGATTGAATACCGTAGATGATGGAATAAATTGTGTAATAGCAGCAGGTGTTGTCTACGGCGAGAAAGGTTACAATTTCTCGGAGCTTATGAAGAAGGCGGACGAGCTTATGTACGAGGATAAAAAGGCTAAGAAAAAGCCGGGAGAGGAAATAAGATAATATATAATTAAGGGAGGATAAAATAATGGGTTTTGTGGATTTGATTGAAGAGGCTAAGATGGATGGATGTTCAGATGTGCATATTACAGTTGGTACATCTATCGCTCGTAGAAGATATGGAAAGCTCGAGATGCTTGAGCCAATACCTACAGCTCAGGAGTCAACTAATTTGATTCTTGAGACCCTGACACAGGATCAGATAAGAAGGATACAGGCAGGTGAGGACTTGGATTTTGCATATATGATACCAAGTGGTACAAGAATAAGAGCAAATATTTATCATCAGAGAAATAATCTTGCTGCAACATACAGAATTCTTCAGAGTAAAATACCAAGCTTTGATGAGCTTGAAATTCCGGAGGCAGTAAGAAAGCTTGTAAATGAGCCAAGAGGATTGGTTCTCATTACAGGTCCTACCGGTAGTGGTAAGACTACAACTCTTGCTGCTATGATTGACTTTATTAATAAAAAGATGGCTAAGCATGTTATGACTATAGAGGATCCTATAGAGTATGTTTATTATCATGCAAAGTCAATGATTCATCAGAGACAGGTTGGAACAGACGTGGCATCCTTTGCTACAGCTCTTCGTTCAGCTCTTCGAGAAGATCCGGATATTATCCTTGTAGGTGAGATGAGAGATTTTGAGACCATAAGTGCTGCCATAACAGCAGCTGAGACAGGTCATTTGGTATTTGCAACACTTCATACAACTACAGCTGCTCAGACTATTGAGCGTATTATAGATGCTTATCCACCGCACGGACAGGCTCAGGCAAGAACACAGCTTGCAAATGTACTTAGAGGAGTCGTAACGCAGCAGCTTATTCCGAGAGACGATGAAGATGGAATGACAATAGCAACAGAGATTCTTATCAATAATGATGCTATAGCTAACCAGATTCGTGAGAATAAGACTCATCAGATACCTTCTGCAATTCAGTCAGGTATTGCTCAGGGAATGCATACTATGAATGCAGATTTAAAGAGACTTGTAAGGGAGCATAAGATTACTAATGCTACAGCTTTAAAATTCTGTACAAATGTAAAGGATTACGAGAACCAGCGATAAGATATTACAAAAAATGGATTGAGGGGTTATAAAAACCTATCAATCCATTTTTTTGAACAGAAATAGAAGGTGGCGGATACCGTCTTTGATAGCGTTTAAATGAGGCTTTCTATCTGCTTTGCTGACAGATAATGTTGTTGGTACCTCAGTGATACTTGCGCCTGCTTTGGCAAAACGACCTATAATTTCACTGGCAAATTCCATACCTGTGGAAGTAAAGGTAAGCTTTTTTGCATATTCTGCATCAAAACCTCTTAATCCACAGTGAAAATCTGTTATCTTTACTTTATATCTAAGTCTTCCCAACCATGATAGAAATGGGACACCAATATACCTATGACTAAATGGCATAGCTCCTTTTTCAATTCCGCCAGAGAAACGATTACCCATTACAAGTTGAACACCATTACGAAGCTGTTCCAAAAATGGCATAAGATTGGTGAAATCGTATGTGGTGTCACAATCACCCATAATTATGTACTTTCCACGAGCTTCTTTTATTCCTGTTCTTAGGGCGCTTCCGTAACCTGGGGTAGGTTCATATACGACTCTAGCTTCATGTTGAGAGGCCAGTAAAACGGAATTATCAGTGCTTCCATTGTCACATATAAGTATTTCACCGGAAACCTTGTTTTGGGATAGGAACTGCTGTGCTGCTAATATTGAATTTTCGATGTTGGCCTCTTCGTTTAAACAAGGCATAAGAATGGTAAGTTCCATATTACTATTTCTTTCTGTGTAATTTCTTTAGCTCTTTTGATATGAGTTGCTTGTCGCTTCCGTAGACGAGAATCAATAAAAGACAAAACACGGTTGCAAACTGTGCTCTAAATGTAAAAAAGTGATGCATATATGAGTGGTTAGATAAGATAAAGTATCTAATATAAGGTACGATTGCTATAATTAATAACAGCTTATTCATAACATATTTACTTTTTCTTATCAGATAAATTATTACAATAATTATTGTGAAAAATAGTGCGCATAGCATAGCGGAATTGTCTTTGGTTAGGCTAAATGGAAAAAGCATAGCTATATTTTTAAATTCCGCACTAAGTCTAAGCTGCATTCCTGAAAGACTGTCTGATGTGTCAGAAGCTCGGTAGGAGGCTTGAGACAATGCGGTGGTAAATTCGTTGCTCTGTAGAATTATAGATGCTAAAGTCCATTTTGAAAGCCAGGTTGCTCCATAACCAATACACCATGCTGAGGCTTGCTTGATGCATATAACAGTCTCTTTCTTAAAAGTAGTTAATTCATCACGATGGTATAGTACGATGAGAGACATAGGAATAAGTAATGTTAGCGTTTCTGTAGTTAAAAAATCTATATAGGCTGTAGTACTTCCTGTGATAAGAAAAAATAAAATAAAGTTAGTTTGCCCTTTTTTTAGGAGCAGGATGCAAAGGATAGAAGTAACCAGCATTAGTAGGATGGTCCAAGTATATTCTAAAGACATTGGAACATACCATATGGATATTGAGGCAAAACCTATCGCAGCACATATAGTAGATGCTATTCCATAAATCTTATACATAATAAATAGAAGCACTAAAGCAAGACAAATAATTAATACGGAATTAAGTAAATATATTTGTTTAATATTGAATAACATAAGAAGCGGTCTAACAAAAACTATAGAACCATGCCAATATCTGGAATACTTTAATGTAGGCTCTGTCTGATTCGTTACTGTATATAGAAGATTTTCATTTTCGTTTTCAGTAATATTAAAATAATATGATGAACTCATAGCAGAACTTAATGGGTTTTGTGAATCCAAATGATATGTAATATTAAGAAGGATGCTGTCAGCATATCTGTCAATTTTTGAACTCATATCCTTACTGTTTGCATAGAAGAATACGGAATCTTCGCAAAGATAATAAGCTGATTCAAGCATATTATCTTGGATAGCTTGACGTGGGATAACTGAAACGGAGACAAGAAGTATAATCTCAATAATTGTAACAAATATGAATGCGATAAAATATTTAATTAATGATGAGCTTTTTGTAAAAAATTCAAACATTGCTTAAAACTCCGATTAGTGAAAATATTGTAAAAACATTATACTATTTAATGAAAAAAAAGTCAGTAAATAAAAATGTCTTTTTTTGAAAAAACTAGTTGACAATGAAAATCCACTGTGATATATTGTAATAGCTGTCTCGAAAGACAGCAAAGAACCTTTGACAAATTAATAACATGATAACCCTGAAAATTCTTTAAGAGATTTTCAAAAGATTTAGTACAAATCTTACATTCAACAGAATGGAAACACAAACAGTAATTTAGGGACATTATTTAAGCTAGAGTTTAAAA
>JAFTPO010000039.1 GCA_017463225.1 Lachnospiraceae bacterium
GTCAAAGCCCCATATCTTATTAAAAAGTTCATGCTTAGAGATTACCTTATCCTGATTCTCCATAAGATATAGAAGTAGGGCATATTCCTTAGCATTAAGAGACTTTTCCTCGCCACTTTTATATACTCTATGTCCTATCTTATCCAGCTTAATATCACCACATATTATCTCATCTGTGGAATACCTTCTCTTAAATATTCCCTGTACCTTTGCAAGCAGGATATCGATATCATAAGGTTTTTCTATATAATCATCTGCCCCAAGCAATATACCATTTAGTTTATCTTCCTTACTGTCCTTGGCACTTACTATGATTATAGGAGTATTGTCCTTCTCTCTAATTTTACTACATACAGCAAATCCATCCATACCAGGAAGCATTATATCTAGTATAAATAGCTTTGCACCTTCTGACTCAAATACCTCCAAGCCCTCTTCCCCTGTCACGGCAAGGTACGCATCATATCCTTCTGCTATGAGGAAGTCTTGCAGGAGACCTCCTATTTCCTCATTATCCTCTACTACTATTATATCCGCCATTTTTTACCTTCCTTTTATGTAATATAAAGCCTACTAACCACACTAATCCTGCTACCAAAATAACAGGAACTGCTATGATTGTTATACCTAAGGCTCTAAAGGCCCAATCTCCCGATATACGTTGTCTACATAAATCAATCATATACACATCAATAAGTGTGTATCTCTCTTGGTCAGTATGATCCACATACTCTAGCTTTTTAGCAAAAATTTCTAGATTATCATTGCTGGCAGGATTTTTATCCACATATTCATCATCCATAAAAACTATCAAATTCTCATAATAGTCTCCATCTAACCAAACTTCTCGATGTGCCTCAAAGAGTAGATATTCCCTACCATCTATTACTATATTTCCCTGTCTGGTACATATATCATAGCTATCAGGATATCCGGCTTCTCTAGCCTCTTTATAATTCTCTGAATACTTATTCCACTGTATCTTATACACAATCCATACAGTTGCATCAAAGACTATGAGAACAGCTATTACTACAAGTATTATGTACCCAAATATTTTCCATGGCTTACTTAATGTTTTGTTCCCCATTTTGCTCTCCATTCATTAACGCATACAGCCTACTACCAATTGCTATGAACAAACACCCAACTCCATAGCAAATAATATCCTTTATATCAAGAATTGGACCTAGTTACTATTATCTAGCTTTTTA
The DNA here is from genome assembly GCA_017463225.1 of Lachnospiraceae bacterium. Classification (GTDB taxonomy): domain Bacteria; phylum Bacillota; class Clostridia; order Lachnospirales; family Lachnospiraceae; genus Coprococcus_C. The sequence goes on from JAFTPO010000039.1 coordinate 1,215, forward strand.
AATCTAGGAACAGTTTTACCGTCCACTTCAATCATTTCAAAAAACATATCCTTTGGCCTAACCCAAATTCCATAATCCCCATACTGTGCCTGGTAAACCACCATCTCTTCTAAGGTTTCGCTATGCTTTGCAATTCCTATAACCTTGTATTTATTTCCTTTGTAGTGTTGGTATAATCCTGTCATATTTACCTCTTAATTAATTCATACTATCTATATTTTTTAACTAGGCAGCAGCCTTATCACTCTTATTTCCTACATATCCTGCGATACTTCCCACGATACCGCCAAGCACGTGTGCTAGGTTAGACACATTATCCTCTATAGCAATACCTCTGTAGATTTCCTGTCCAATGTATATAACTGCAATAAGTATAAATGTAAGTGGAATCTCCCCCTGCTTAAAGCTTGTAAAGGATGAAAGAAGTATAAATGCGAATACCACACCACTTGCTCCACATAAAGCTATATTAGGGAAGAATATATAGTTAAGTATTCCTGTTATAAGTCCTGTAAGCGCTATAACCTCTATCAAATCCTTGGCACCATACTTCTCCTCAAGAAGTGGTCCAAGCAAGAGAATATATGCTATATTACCCATAAAATGTGACCAGTTGGCATGTCCGAATACATGAGTAAACATTCTCACATAGGTCATGGGATTTGCCAGTGATGAATGATATGTCATAAACAATGCTCTTGTACTGGCATCACCTGTAATCATTCCAAGTATGGTTGCAATTAAGCATATTATGGAAAATATAAGTACCACAGGTGCGTTAAATGTAATTTTAAATTTCTTCATAAGATTCCCTCCCAAAGTGTCAAACTATTTGCTGAAATTATACTACATAAGTACCTTTTATTCCATAAAATATTATAAAAAGATACAGGGCTGTGCATTATTCTTTTTGGCCGGCCTGCCTAGGGATTGTGCATCGCTGACACTTAAAACGGTCAGCTCAGCCCAACCCTGTCGCGGCCGGAATGAAGTTTATTGGCACAGCCCTGTTTTATATTACTACCATCCCATGTCAGATAGCCAGTTGTTTATCTTCTTCTCTCGCTCTTTAACTATTGTTTTCATATCCTTAACAGTTCCTTTTTCGCTAGCACTAAGTTTTCCAAGCTCAAGCTCTCCCTTGATGTTTCCGTCAACTATGTACATCACTTTGCTACATTTTGCAGCAACCTTCATATCATGGGTTACAATCATCATAGTTGTGCCATCATCATTAAGAGAGTTTAGAATACTCATAACCTCATCTGATGCACTTCTGTTAAGTGCTCCAGTTGGCTCATCTGCAAATATTATCTTAGGATTATTGATAAGACTTCTACAGATACAAGCTCTCTGAAGCTGCCCTCCTGATACCTCAGTAATATCATTATCTGCAATCTCCGATATCTCTAATCTATGCATAAGCTTCTTGCAGTTATCATCGATTTTCTTTCTCTCGTCAGAGTCTTTAGTTGCCTCATAGGCAGGAAGGATAATGTTATCCATAACCGAAAGGTTCTTAAGCATATGCATCTGCTGGAATATAAAGCCCATATATTTAAGTCTTGCCTCTGCCAAATCCTTTTCACTTAAATTAGTAATCTCCATATCTCCAAGGACTACAGTACCTGCAGTTGCTCTATCCATACCGGATACACTGTAAAGTAAAGTTGACTTACCTGAACCGGATGGTCCCATAATAGCTACCATCTCTCCCTCTTCAATCTGAAAATTTACATTCTTCAGTACATTGTTCTGTCTCTTGTTAGTTATATATGTTTTGCAAAGATCTGTTACCTTTAATGCTGTTGCCATATCTATTTCCTCCTATATCTTAACCTTACTCAATCTCATTCATATCATTTACAGTTATCTTCCTAACGCTAAGCATTGTGACCATACACATAAGAACTGATGCTGCAAATATTACTAGTGGGTATATTACATATACCTCAAGATAATTAATATCAAATTCAATCTTACTAGCTCCCATAAACTTAAACACCTGACCTGATGTAAGCTGAGAGAAAGGTGTTCCTGTAAGTGTTCCAAGGACTACTCCAAGGAATAGTACCATGGCAATTCTTTTGGTCTGCCAGCTTATTATTTTCCCATTAGAAAATCCTATTGATTTAAGCATAGCCATTTCTCCACGTTCACGAACTAGGAACATTTTCTGCATAAGCATTACAATAAGTATGTTTACTATGATTACTACAGCAAGCATTGCATACTTGATAGGAACTAACATATCTGAGATTCCACCTATGGAACTATCTTGAAATTCTACGAAACTTTGAACTGTATAACCTGGCATATTTTCCTGAAGCTTATCTAAAGCCTGCTCTTTTTCTTCTTCAGTTAAATCTTCCACAAAGTTATACTGTGCTCCAAAGCAAAGAGAAACTGATGCATAATCCATCATTGCTGCTTCTGTTAATCTGATTCCTTCTCCCATATTATTCATGGACTGGTATATAGCTGTAACAACAAATGGTAAATTCTCTCCATTAACTGATACGTAGACAGTGTCTCCAATATTAACTCCAAGTCTATCTGCCACTACATGAGTCATAGCTATTTCATTTTCATACTTAGGAGCTGTTCCTTTTGAATACGTATATTCATCTGTATCATTTCCTAATCCCTGCAAAGCCATGGTTTTAGTAGTCTTTTCTCCATAAGTCACTTTAATTCCCTGCCAACCAACTTCCATAGATGCATCTTCAACTTCATAGCCATTTTCTTCAATAAGAGCTTCTGTTTCCGCCAGCAAATCATAATATCCCTGCTTATCACCTGTTGCTATTACTTCATTGAATTCAACCTCATTTGTAACAAATACATCCGTTGCTATTGTTCCAAACCAAGCTGCGATTTTCTCTGAACGCAAGGTATTAATTGTATTAATAGGCATTACCACCATCCATACACCTACTATAGTTGCAAAAAGCAATATAAGATACTTTTTTAACTCACAGAAAACATCATTAAAAGCCATAAATGTAGTTGTATTCTTCTTGGTCTTATTTAACTTAATAAACCCCTTTCGTTTAAATCTTTCTCCATTATTGCCGCTTCTAATAGCATCCATAGGAGTCATTTTTTTAATCCTAGCCGTACTAAGATAAGCAAAAAGAATTACCACAACTGCCACCACAATACTTATTACAAGCTGCATTAATATATTACTTCCACCATTGTCTATAACCATATTTCTCATGGCTGACTTAATTAATGCATTAGAAAATGGAATACTTAGACCAAAACCAATCAAAGCTCCAACTATAGAAATTAACATATATTTCACAACATATAATTTTCTAATTCCTACATCACTTATGCCAATAGCTTTCATGACGCCAATTTCCTTATAGTCCTCATTAACGGTGAATACTATGGCAAATCTAAGTATTACTATAGATATAATAACTAAAAGTAAAGATGCAAGTATAAATACACCAGCTATAATCATGTCCATTATGTAAGTAATCTTAAATGTGTCTATGCTGTCACCAAATACCATTGGTATATCTTCCTTTGAAAAGGCATCTATAAACCCATCCACATCATTTAGTTCAATAGAATATATCCTACTATATGTGAAGCTCTCATCAGAAAGAAGCTTATCCATATCATTTGGGCTTATTATAAATCTATGAGAACCCATCATATCTGCACCAAAGCAAGCATCCTTTGAGATACCGGCTATTCTAAGCTTCATAACTGAACCATCTGACATATGAAAGCAAATAATATCACCTATCTTACATTGATTTTCATCAAATTCTTTCCTAGTAAGATATATATATCCATCCTCTACAATAGTTATCTCTTTATTATTCTGATCAAAGAATTTTTGCTGCTTACTGTCAAATGATGAAATTAGTACTGTACCGTTTAAAGTAAGCTCTGTTCCATCCTCTTTTTTTATCTGACTTGAGCCACCGAATACTATGTCATCCACTGTATAATCATCAACAAATTCATTGTTAGACAAATATTCATCCATCATAAGATGTGCGTCTAGAGGATTGTCCCTACTACCACCTAAATTTCCTACAATTACATAATCATCTACGCAAGCCTTCTCAAAGTAGGAATCCAAACCACCTGTTATAAGAATAAGATTATTCACACTACCTGCTATAAACATAGCTGCCAACATAATAAAAACAAGCAGTATAAAATTAATGGTTTTCTTACTTTTTAAGCTTCTTTTTAAAATCTTAAAATTCATAATTTGCCTCCTTCTTAATCTATCTGCTTGAATAATAATATATAAATTATTAAAAATTCCTTAAACACCTAAAAAATATTTTATCATAAAAAACAAACATCCTCCACTGCACTAAGTGAAGGATGTTATTCTCTATTCCATCTGCTCTACATATTCAGTTATTGTTATATCTTTCTTCTCACATTCCCCAAGTATAATCTCATAGGACAAAGTCTGCTCCTTATTAAACTTTACAAACCACTTATATATAAACACCTCAGCCACAATTAATAAAGCTGTAAACACAATCATCGGTATAGGCTCAGCTACTAAGAAGCATCTAACCACGCTGATTCCCGCCCAGATTATCAAAATTGCTCCTACAATGATATTATACTGCTTTTCATCCTTCATCTCCTTACGAATGCTTTGGATGAATTCATCATAGGTATAGGTCTTGCCCTTCTTCTGGTGCTTTGTAACCTTTTTATTGTATCTAGTAACCATACCATCAGCTACATCCTTGATTCCTGCCCTAAACTCTATCTCATCAAGAACTTCCTTACGCTGTGCCTTTTCTTCCTTAAGAAGCTTATTCTTATCCCTATTGACAACCTTTATAATAATTATAGCGAGCAAATATATTCCTGTAATAGCTCCCGACACAATTGTTGTGACACCAAGAGGTAAAGATATATTAATGTCATCCTTAAATAAAGGTGCGAATATAACTCCTACAACAAATACCACCAATAGCAATATAGAATAAGGCGCCGGATTAACCTTTTCCTTCTTAAATGTAACCTGCTTATTAATAAGCTTTCCAAGTCCAACAAGTACAAATCCCACAACTAATCCAACTATTATAGGCATGATATTAATTCTATCTTCAAAGAAGACTATCTTATCCTCCCTTACCCAAAAGGTCTCCAACAAGCAATATACAAATAATATTGTCATTATGTTGCAAAATCTCTTAGCCAAGTCCACATACCACTTTTTCTCCTCACTACAGTTATAATATGCCTTGCAGAACCCCTCTATATCCTTACCGATAATCTTCTCCACAGGCTTCCCCTCTTCCTGTGCTTCCATAAACATATCATACAGATTCAATATTCAGTCCTCGTAGATATCCATGTTCACATTCCCCATGCTACCGAACATATCAATCTTTGTAAAAGCCTCCTTGTACTCTCCCTTTAGCAAGTTGGCCATAGCTAATGTATCAATCATAGTTATTCCTCCCTCTTAATATTTGATTCCCCGAATAAAACCTTATTTGTACTATCTGTTATCTTGCTGTAGCTTTTCTTAAAGCCTTCTAGTCTCTCACGCCCAGTATCAGTTATGGTGTAATACTTTCTGATTGGTCCTAGAGGCGATTTAGCCTTTCTACAGGAAATGTACCCATTCTTATCTAGTCTTGTAAGCACCGGATATAGGGTTCCCTCTCCTAAATCATCAAAGC
>JAFTPO010000040.1 GCA_017463225.1 Lachnospiraceae bacterium
GAGCTCCAGGTGGCTCATTCATCTGACCGAATACCATGGTAGTCTTGTTAATAACTCCTGACTCAATCATCTCATGGTAGAGGTCATTACCCTCTCTTGTTCTCTCACCAACACCTGTGAATACTGAATATCCACCGTGCTCTGTAGCGATATTTGTAATAAGCTCCTGAATAAGAACTGTCTTACCAACTCCTGCACCACCGAAAAGACCAATCTTACCACCCTTCTGGTAAGGACAGAGAAGATCTACTACCTTGATACCTGTCTCAAGGATCTCAGTCTCTGTAGCCTGCTCCTTGAACTCAGGTGCCTTTCTGTGGATAGGAAGATAATCCTTTACTTCCGGTGAAGGCTTATTATCTATAGGCTGTCCTAATACATTGAACATACGTCCAAGTGTCTCCTCACCTACAGGGACTGTAATAGGACCACCTGTAGCAACGGCTTCCATGCCTCTTACGAGACCGTCTGTAGGACCCATTGCTATACATCTAACTGTATCATCACCGAGATGCTGTGATACCTCTGCATAGAGAGTACCGGCATTCTTAGTCTCAATTGTTACCGCATCATAAATCTCAGGAAGCTTTCCCTCTGGGAACTTGATATCGATAACGGCACTAATAATCTGGGTGACTTTTCCTACGATTTTATCTGCCATTTCTTTACTCCTTTTGAAATATCAAATGTGCTGACTACGAAATAGCGTCAGCTCCCGCAATTATCTCAGTAAGTTCCTGAGTGATTGCGCTCTGTCTTGCTCTATTATACTTAAGTGACAGGCTTGCTATCATATCCTCTGCATTGCTTGTTGCAGAATCCATAGCCTGCATTCTTGCACCATTTTCACTGGCTACTGACTCTAGGAATGCTCCAAATATAATATTTGACATATACTTTGGAATTACTTTATCAAGAACATCCTCCGGAGTTGGCTCAAAGTTCATTAAGAGCTTATCATCAATCTCCTTTTCCTCAAAATCTTCCGCACTAAGGGGTAGAAGCTTTCTTAATACAGGCTCCTGTGTAACAGTATTCTTAAAGTTTGTGTAGGCGATATATATCTCTCCTATCTCACCCTGAGTGTACTGTGTAAGAAGCTCCTTAGTCATCTGAGTAGCATCTGAAAACAGTGGTTCATTAATAACCTCTGAGAAATCCTTATAAATGTTAAAGCCCTTTCTTGTAAGGCCCTCGATACCCTTCTTACCGACTGCATAAACATAGGTTTCATCCTTCTTGAAGTCTCCATTTGTAATAAGCTTAACTATATTACTATTGTAGCCTCCTGCAAGTCCTCTGTTAGATGTGATAACGATAACTGCCTTTTTCTCACAGTCGTTATCTCTAAGGTATCTATGGTCTACATTCTTAGTCATTGAAAGGATAGAACAGATGGTATCATAGAGCATATTAAAATATGGTTTATTGCTCTCTGCTTTTCCTCTGGCCTTCTGAAGCTTTACTGTAGCAACAAGCTTCATCGCCTTGGTTATCTGCTGAGTGCTTTGGACGCTTTCCTTACGTCTCTTTATGTCTCTCATTGATGCCAAGACTTTTCACCTCACAAACTAAAATGTTTCTTTAAACTCGTTAATTGCCTCTACAAGCTTTGACTCAAGCTCATCAGTTATCTTCTTCTCAGTCTTAATAGTCTCAAAGATTTCAGGATACTTAGTAGCAATGTGCTCAAATAATCCACTTTCAAACTCAAGTACTCTATCTACAGGAATATCGATAAGGTATCTCTTAGTAGCCGCATAGATAATTACTACCTGCTTCTCAACCGGCATTGGCTTATACTGTGGCTGCTTAAGCATCTCCTTAATTCTCTCACCCTGTGCAAGTCTGTCCTTTGTATCCGCATCAAGCTCTGAACCAAACTGTGAGAAAGCTGCAAGCTCTCTATACTGTGCAAGCTCAACTCTTATAGGGGAAGCAAGCTTCTTCATAGCGTTAATCTGTGCAGCACCACCAACTCGTGATACTGAAAGACCTGCGTTTACCGCTGGTCTAAAGCCCGCATTAAACATCTCTGTCTCAAGATAAATCTGTCCATCTGTAATAGATATAACATTTGTAGGAATATACGCTGAAACGTCTCCTGCCTGTGTCTCGATGATTGGAAGTGCAGTAAGTGAACCGCCACCAAACTCATCTGAAAGCTTTGCAGCTCTCTCAAGAAGTCTTGAGTGAAGGTAGAATACGTCTCCAGGGTATGCCTCACGTCCTGGTGGTCTACGAAGAAGCAATGAAAGTGTACGATATGCTGTAGCGTGCTTACTTAAGTCATCATATACAACAAGTACATCCTTACCATTCTCCATCCACTCCTCACCGATGGCACATCCTGAATAAGGAGCAATATACTGAAGTGGTGCAAGCTCACTGGCTGTAGATACAACGATGGTTGTATACTCCATAGCACCGTACTCAGTAAGAGTCTTAACAATATTTGCAACTGTTGAAGCCTTCTGTCCGATAGCTACATAAATACAGTTAACTCCCTGACCCTTCTGGTTAATAATTGTATCAATAGCGATAGCAGTCTTACCAGTCTGTCTATCACCGATAATAAGCTCTCTTTGTCCTCTTCCGATTGGCACCATGGCATCGATAGCCTTAATACCTGTCTGAAGTGGAGTATCAACAGACTTACGAGCAATAACACCTGATGCTACTCTCTCTATCTGTCTTGTCTTAGTTGTCTCGATAGGTCCCTTTCCATCGATTGGCTGACCTAATGCATTTACTACACGGCCAAGCATTGCGTCACCAACAGGTACCTCAACAACTCGACCTGTAGTCTTTACTATGTCTCCCTCGTTAATATTCTTTGAATCTCCGAGAAGAACGGCTCCTACGTTATCCTCCTCAAGGTTAAGTACCATTCCGTATACCTCACCTGGGAATAAAAGAAGCTCGCCCTGCATAGCATTTTCAAGACCATGAACACGTGCTATACCATCAGCAACCTGGATAACTGTACCCACGTCTGATGTTTCAAGCTGAAGTTTATAATTCTTAATCTGCTCTTTAATAACTGAGCTGATCTCTTCAGGTTTTAAATTCATGGACAAAAAACACCTTCTTTCTATCTGAGTTTTCTATGTGATTTATCTACGCTAATTACGCATTTGCCAGTGTTCTGGACATATTCTCAAGCTTTGTCTTAATTGAGCTGTCCACAACTCTGTCCTCAATTCTAATTACCAGTCCTCCGATGAGAGATTTGTCCACTGAGTAGTCAACCTCCATACTTTCATAGACTGTAGTCTCAATTAGTCTCTTCTCTATAGCCTGCTTCTGAGAATCACTAAGCTCCACAGCACTTGCAACTGTGGCAACGCCAATATTCTTCTCCTTCTTCACCTGCTTAACAAAGTAATTAAGGATTGAAATAAGCTCATTCACATGACCCTTCTCTACTACCATAACCATAAGTCCTGTAAGCTCGTCTGAAGCCTTGCCGTCAAATGTATCTGTAACGATTTTAAGCTTCTCATCCTTGCTTATCTTCGGATGGCTAAGGAGCTTAATTAGCTCTTCATTATCCTTCAATATCTGAATAAGAGCTACTGCCTCCTCATAGAGACTGTCAAGCTTTCCCTCTTCTAATGCAAGCTCGAAAAGAGCATTTCCATAGGTTATATCTACTTGTTTAGCCATGTATTATCACCCATTTCCTTCAAGGTCTCATCGATGAGCTCTGCCTGCTTTGCATCATCTAAGCTACCCTCTACAAGCTTTCCTGCCATAGCAGTTGCAACTCCGATAATCTCCTGCTTAACCTCATCCTTAACCTTGTTCTTCTCAAGAAGAGCTTCCTGACCAGCTCTCTTTATAATACGAGCAGCCTCTTCCTTAGCTTCAGCTACAATATTCTCTTCATTCTTAACTGCCTTCTTACGAGCGGCTGTGAGAATTTCCTCAGCCTCATCATCTGCCTGCTTAATCTTCTCGTCGTACTCAGCCTTAAGCTTTGCAGCTTCTGCCTTATCCTTAGCAGCGCTGTCTAAGTCTCCCTTAATCTTAGCCTGTCTGTCAGCGATAACCTTCTTAACCGGCTCGATTAATATATATGACAAGAATAAAAACAGTAAGAAAACAGCCAAACCTTGAATTAATATGTCAAACAAAAGCTGGGCATCAAGACCAAATATACGTCCCTGGTCTGCCTCTGCCATTAAGCTTACATTTGCCATATCAAAGTTAGCACTTTTCAATGTCACCGTTAATCCTCCTTTCGGACCTTAGGAATTCAGTTCCCTAAGACCTACACTTAAATAATCTCTTAATCTTACTTAAAAGGCTTAACGAACATGAGAAGAAGTGCAACAACGAGACCGTAAAGACCTGTTGTCTCTGCAACTGCCTGTCCAAGAAGCATAGTTGACATGATATCACCCTTTGCGCCTGGATTACGACCTACTGCTGACGCACCATAACCTGCAGCAATACCCTGACCTACACCAGGACCGATACCTGCGATAACCGCAAGACCTGCACCTATTGCTGAACATCCATTAATAAATCCTTCGTTATCAATATTACCCATTTTTAATTCCTCCATTTGATTTTAAAAATTGTAAAATTATTATTTGCTATGCATGAGCATAGTCTTTGTTACCTTATTATGCATCTACATTTCTCTTGTCTGCCACGAAGGTCATAGTGAGCATACAGAATACATATGTCTGTATAGCACCTGAGAACACGTCGAAGTACACATGCAAGGCTGATGGTATACCAAGCTGGAAAAACCAAGGAAGCATTCCATAGTAAAGTGCCATCATAACTGTTCCTGCCATAATATTACCGAAGAGACGGAGTGACAGTGAAATCGGTGTTGCAAATTCACTGATTACGTTGATAGGGAAGAATAAGAATATAGGCTCAAACATTCCCTTAAGGTAACCCCATTTCTGGTATCTAATGGCTGCGTACTGAATCATTACAAATGAAACCAGTGCGATAGTAAATGTTGTACCAAAGTCCGCTGTAGGCGGTCTTAAGCCAAACAAGCCAGATATATTCGAGAAGAACACGAATATAAACAGCGTACCAATGTAATTGGTATATTTCTTACCGCATTTGCCCATGGTTCCGTCAACAAAGTTAACCAGTATGCTTATGGCCATCTCTACTCCTGTAGCAAACTTGCTTGGATTGTCCTTTGTCTTTAGTACACTTCTTCTTGCACATATAGCTAATATAGCTATAAACAGAAAAACTATAAATGTACAAACATGGGTGGTGGTAATATATACCGTTGTGCCAAAGAAGTTGATTGGATAAAGCTGATGTATATAGAAATCTACCTCGGGCCTTACCATAGGCAACCCAATGGCTACACCATTAGTCATATGTTCACCCTCCTTTAAGTTATTTAATTTTTAAATTTATATCTTAAGAGTGTTGTTCCCACTCCTTGGATCAAATATTACTGATAGTCAGGCAATAGCTTCTTTACCAGAGGATTAATCAAGGCTGATATCTTAAGAGAAAACAATCCCAATATGGCACCGATAAAAGCAACCAGACCTATAAAATAGGCTACAACCATAATAACAGCTGCGATTATCAGTCTGAACATACTCTTTGATGTCATATACCCTCTTGCCTTGCCTTCATCTATGCTTAACGCTTTATCTATGGTATCGTACATATTATATAGCTGAAATGCGGCTCCTAAGGCTCCGCCTATAATTCCTACCAGATACATCCAAACAGGTCTGGCAAATATAAGTCCCACTCCAAGCATTAATATGCAGCTGAATATTATACCCACATAAAGCTCTAAAAGGGTTCTGGTTTCGGGCTTTTTGCTCATCCGCTTAAGAGTCTTTTTTATTCCCATTATCATCACCTATATATCCACGAACTAATATAAAAACGGACCTAAATCCTGAGATTACTCCCAACACGATAAACCATACCAGTAGATTAGTATTAAAAAATCTATCGATGGCCATACCTATAACTATACACAAAAATATGGTAACCAGCATAGTAATTCCTATCTGAGAAATCAGGAATAACATCTTCACTACTTGACTCTGGTTCTGGTTCATATTTTTCTCTCCATTTATCCATCTACACTAAGACTCTATTATATATGATTTTTCAGTAATTTTCAATTAAATAGCACAATAATCTGACAAATATTTATCATTCTTAACTACAGCTATTGCTTATTGTTCCCACAACAATGAAAAAATAAAAGGCCAACCTATAAGATTGGCCAAATTTTATACATT
>JAFTPO010000005.1 GCA_017463225.1 Lachnospiraceae bacterium
ATGTGCTTATGCACACAAGGTAACGCCACCGGATTTGGCATTACCACAACTACTAATTTTATGGAGGTTTTTACTTATGGCAAGAACAGTTAAAGAGCTTATGGATATGATTAAGGACAATAATATCCAGATGATCGACTTCAAGATTGTAGACATTAACGGACAGTTCCGTCACGTTACAATCCCTGCAGGTCAGTTCTCAGAATCAACTTTAACAGAGGGTATTGGATTTGATGCATCTAACTACGGATACGCAGTGGTTGAGAAAAGTGACATGGTATTTATACCAGACCTTGACACAGCAATGGTTGACCCATTCTGTGGTGTTCCAACACTTTCTATCACAGGTAATGCAATGGTTATCGATTACCCTAACAACAGACCTTTAGACCAGTATCCACGTAATATCGTGCTTGCTGCTGAGCAGTATATGAAGGACACAGGAATTGCAGATACCATGCTTATCCTTCCTGAGTTCGAGTTCCATTTATTTGATGATGCAGGCTGGTCAGTTTCACCTGAGAAGATTTCTATGCACGTGGACACTTCACAGGCTTACTGGAATTCTGACACTGAGGGCAAGGGCTGTGTAGTTGCTCACCAGAAGAACTATCATGTTGCTAAGCCATTTGATACTTCTTACGAGTGTCGTTCAGAGATGTGTCTTGAGATGGAAAAGGCTGGAATTCCTATAAAGTATCATCACCCAGAGGTTGGTGCTGCAGGACAGTTTGAGATTGAGCCTATGCTTGGTCAGATGTCTAAGATGGCAGACGCTACTATGATGATTAAGTACATTATTCACAATACAGCTCTTAAGTATGGCAAGGTTGCTACGTTTATGCCAAAGCCGGTTTACGGCGAGGCTGGAAATGGTATGCACGTACACATGCTTCTTCTTAAGGACGGAGAGCCAGTATTCTCAGATGACAATGGTTACTCACACTTAAGTGAGACAGCTCACTACTTTATGGGTGGTCTCTTAAAGCACATTTCTTCTCTTTGTGCTATCACTAATCCAAGTACTAACTCATTTAAGAGACTTGTACCTGGCTTTGAGGCTCCTGTTACTGTTGGTTATGCAACCTCTAACCGTAGTGCAGTTATCCGTATCCCTGCATACGCTAAGACTCCTAACCTAAGAAGATTTGAGATTCGTAACCCGGATGCTACATGTAATCCATATCTTGCATATGCAGCTATTCTTATGGCTGGTCTTGACGGTGTTAAGAATAAGATTGATCCACACGCTAACGGTTGGGGACCATACGACTTTAACCTTTATACATTGTCAGACGAGGAGAAGGCTAAGCTTTCTAGTCTTCCTACTACCCTCGACGCAGCACTTGATGCTCTTGAGGCTGACCATGATTACCTTACTGCAGGTGGAGTATTCCCAGAGCAGCTTATCAAGAACTTTATCGCTAACAAGAGAAAGGAATGCTTTGAGCTTTCTAAGATTCCTCATCCAGCGGAGTTTGACAGATATTTTAATCTGTAAAAAATAAGATACGAGGATGTGCGTATTTACTGTACTGGCCGGCCTGCCTAGGGTCGGTCCACGCTGACACTAAAAACGGTCAGCTTAGTCCCGACCACTGTCGCGGCCGGAATGTAGGTTGTTTCGCACATCCTCGTATTTTGTTTCTCTCTACACTCTATATAATTTTATATTAAAAGTACTTCCCTTCCCTACTTCGCTTTCCACAGTGATGTTTCCATTTTGTCTCATGATTATCTGCTTGGACATAGATAGTCCGATGCCTACGCTACTATTTGATGAGCCTGGTGCTTTGTAGAAACGCTTGAAAATGTACGGAAGGTGCTCTTTGTCTATTCCTTCCCCTGTATCTACTATGGTTATCTCTGTAGCCAGATTGTTTTGCTGTACCTTTATTCTAACACTTCCCTCAGATGGGGTGTGCTCGATACAGTTTTTCACTATATTTGATATGGCCTCTGTGGTCCATTGCTTATCACATGTTATGTAGACTTCTTCAGGGCATTCTAAAGATAGCTCCACATCCTTTACCTCTGCTATTATCTCGAAGGTTTCCATTATACCATCAAGCATTCCTTTAAGATTATTCTTCTCCTTCTTAAGCTCCAGCATATCTGCCTCAAGCTGTGATAGGGTGAGAAGATTTCTTATAAGCCAGGTTATTCTCTTAGTCTGCTGATCTATCTTTGCCACATAGTCAAGACGCTTTTCCTCAGATAGGTCAGGTGTCTTAAGCAAATCTGTCATAAGGGTTATAGCAGTAAGAGGGGTCTTTATCTGGTGGGATATATCTGACAGCATATCCACCATATATGACTTCTGCTTTTTCTCTCCGGAATACATTTCCTTAAGCTGTGTCACCAGCTTATATATCTCACTTTCAAGGATTCCAAGCTGTCCCTCACTAATCCCCTCCATAGCTGGAAGTGATAGATTGTCCTGAACTCTCATAAGATAAATGATTAGGTCCGCCAGCTTGTTCTCACGTTTTTTGTAAGCAATATAATCTACTACAATCATAGCCACCATGGAAAGTCCAAGTGTAATCAGAACCCCTAGTGAGCTATGGGTAAATATACATATTACTATTCCTACTATAATTGCTATAACAGCAATTATAAGTTGTATCATAATCTCCATTATTTGTTCCCCACTACTCCATCAGATACCCTATACCTCTAACGGTCTGAATAAGCTGATTCTCATCTGTATCCCCAAGCTTCTTTCTAAGTCTCTTTATGTATACGCTAAGGGTATTATCATTTACAAAGTCTCCAGCCTCGTCCCATATCTGATTAAGGATTTGCTGCCTGGACAGATTCTTTCCTCTGTGCTGGATAAATATAAGTAAAAGCTTATACTCCATAGCAGTAAGAACTATTTCCTCACCATCTCGATATACCTTCGCAGTATTTATATTAATCTGGTTTTCTCCCACCATAACAATCCCGCTATTTGAAGTTCCAGCTGTAGAAGAATCACTCATAGCCCCACTTCTTCTAAGTATAGCCTTCATCCTAGCAAGAAGCTCCCTTATACGAAATGGCTTTGCTATATAATCATCTGCTCCCTGCTCTAGGGCAAGTACAGTATGTACCTCATCATCGCAGGCTGTAAGGAAAAGTATAGGAATCTGACTTTTCTCCCTAACCCTCCTGCATATCTGATAACCGTCCCCATCCGGTAGCATTACATCCAGCAGGCATATGTTTATGTCTGTCACTGAATCCACTATGTCAAATGCATCTTTCATAGTGGACGCATTTACCACCTCATAGCCCTCCTGCTCTAAGGATATCTTTAGACCTTCCATGATTATGGAATCGTCCTCCACAACTAGTACTTTCATATTTTTTCTCCTTCATGTTTCTAGACGCGAACATCCCATAATGTCACTTCGTTCATTATGGGACGCTCAAACCAGGCCTTCGCTACGCTGGGCCTGGTTCGCGCACATTCGCCAAATGTAGTCTAACGAATATGTCCACTCGAAAGCAAGCTTTCAGTGGCCACATTCATTATCCTCCACTTGGCTCATTGTGTACGCGTAGATTATACACACTCTCTGCGTATATCTTCAATAATATTTTCATTTTTTTCTGTTTTAAAGCTTACAAATGTTACTGCAAAGAGGGCTACTGTTGCCACAAGGATTGCCACTATATATATCATCCAAGGCACTTCTATCTTCACAGAACCATACATACCCATCAATGTGTTCTTGATGAAGATAATTACCGGTGTAGCCACAAGCACTGCCACAGCTACGGCTCTTATAAGTATCTGGCCACTTTCTAAAGCAAGCATCTTAATCATCTGCTTATCTGTCATACCCATTGAACGAAGAACTGCAAACTCCTTCTTCTGAGTAGATATTCTACCCTTTGTTGAATTGTAAAGGTTAAGAAGACAAATGATTGATGTAAGGGCTACAAAACAGATTAGAAGGATTCTAATTACTGAATTAAGGGCAGTTTCTAAGGTCTTTGTATCAAGCATTTCCTTACCGTATACAAGTATTCCTTCTCCATCGTTCTTTACAGCTATTGCAAGCTCCCCAAGCTCCTTATAAAGCTCACAGTCCTGATTAGAGAATTTTACCATTACATCCCTAAATACCATTCCTCTGTACTCATCAGTACATCTAATCTGTCTCATCTCCTCCATAGTATCAAGCTTTGTTATAATCCACATATTTTCGGAGTGCAATGTAACATAGTCCTCTAAAGACTCTCTATCAGCTACTGCTGCCACAGTTACATTTATATCCTCATACTCCTCAGTGTCAGAATCATACACATGAAGAGGGAACTCATCTCCTACATTCTTTGAAAATGCATGTTCAATCTCATAGAACTTATAATCAGCTGTATCACCATATACCATATTGTCAGTGGAAACCTCTGCAAAGCCTACAAGAATTACAGGGGTCTTAGCGTCATCATTTAATATAGTTTTATCTACGCCACAAGCCTCAGCTATCTCGTCAAAGTGTGCATCATCAAATGCCATAACGCTTACTTCCTTATACTTTAAAGGATGTGGGTTTCTCATTCTCTCTCTATCTTCTTCAGACACACCATATGCATCAAATATTTTTTCCCTTGCCTGGTTATACTCCTGTCCGATTACGTTCTCATCTACAAATGCCATATTGAAGTCATATATATACTCCACAACATCTTCCACATTTTCATCGTTACGAGCCTTACCTATTAACTCCTGCATCTGCTCCTCGTAATCATCACCCACGTAATTCTGTATCACAAAATCATTCTCATAATTTACACTGATATTGGCATCATCTGCCAACACATGAGATATCATAGTTGTAAGTAGGTTTGATGAAAATGCTGTGATTATAAGAATCATAATAAATACTGCCACAGCACCGATAATTCCTCTAGTCTTCTTTTTCTTTCTCTTAACAGAGTTTGATGCAAGAAGACCCTCAGCTCCGAAAAGCTTTATGGCAAGCTTATTTACCTTATGTGTTTTCTTGCTTCTAGATGCATTTCCTCTGATACACTCTATAGGTCCAATCTTACCGATTTTTCTAGCTGGAAGGTAAGCTGAAATCCAAACTGTAAATACTGAGAATACTATTGTAAATAATACTCCAATAAGTGATATCTTAAGTGGTACCTTATCAAAGCTTACATTTGAATAAATACCGAGCAAAGTATCCATGTAAGGCTTCAAAATTGTCATACCAAGCTTAACTACTCCAAGTCCTACTAAGAATCCAACTGGAAGGGATACAAGTAATAAACTAAATGCCTCATAATACACACTACTTCTCTTCTGCTTCCCTGTTGCGCCAACTGATGAAAGCATTCCAAGGTATTTGCTTCTCTCCTCAAAGGACATATTGAATACATTATAGATAAGTATTACTGATGCAGCGATTATAATCACTACGAAGAATACTGTCATAATATCAACCATGCCGCTAATGGTTGAATCAGGTGAGTTACCTGAGAAGGCAAGGAGAATACCATTGAATTCTATGTTATCATAGCCACCTACAATCTCCTCTATATTGTTATATTCTCCGTCAAGCTTACTTAAGTTAAATCTGATAGATACATTAAATGTACCATCTATAGTAGCATTATCATCCTGTAAAGTAATAGCTGTATAAGCTGCTGAGTCTTCAGCCTCATAGATTGGTCTCTCAACGAAACCAACCACCTTATATGTAGCAGTAAAGCCTGTATGCTCTCTTTCCTCTACAAATTCTTCAACAGGGTCTGTATCCTCTGGGGCGAAGTAGAAGAAATTGTCCGGTGCCTCTACATAATCGCCTGGCTGTAAAACCAAATTATAGTATGGGAAAATAGTATTGGTTTTGCTATTTTCACTCTTACTCAAGAATCTCTTAAAACAATCCACAGATATCTCATCCCCAATCTTAATATCTGCACCATCATTTTTCGCATCCACACAAAGAACTATCTCCTCTGAGTTTTCTGGGTATCTTCCCTCAACAAGAGTCATGTTCATCCAGTCAAAGTTTTCCTTGCTATAGGCCTTAAGGTTAATGTAAGGTCTAACAGGATTTGCTGACTGCTCAAATACAGATAAATCATATCCTACTGATACTGCAGTTTCATCTACCGCATCAAGGTCTTTAATCTTTTCATACTGGCTAGCATCTACATCATAAGCATTGATATGCCACTTACCCTGGCTCTGTGATGCAAGTATCTCTAAATAATTAACCGCTGTATCCTTTCCCACGAATACACAGGTCATAAGCATTACCATAAACATTATTCCAAAAAGAGTTGTCATTGTTCTCTTCTTGTTTTTCTTCATATATTCCTTTGTCACCTGAAATACTATTTTCTTATTACTCATTGACCTTTCCTCCAAGCACTCTTATTCTCTCGTCTCTGGTTAACTTTCCATCTTCTATGTAAATAATTCTGTCTGCCTGTAATGCAATGCTCTCATCATGTGTGATAAGAATTAACGTCTGCTTCTGCTTTCTGTTTGACTCCTTAAGAAGCTTCATAATCTCCTCGCCGGTCTTTCTGTCAAGGTTTCCTGTTGGCTCGTCTGCAAGAACGATTGCAGGCTTGTTAAACATTGCTCTTCCGATTGATACTCTCTGCTGTTGTCCACCTGATAACTGACTTGGAAGATTCTTTCTTCTATCTGTAAGTCCGATTTGCTCTACTATCTTATCAAGTCTCTCCGGATCCATCTTTCTTCCATCAAGTAAGTGTGGAAGCATAATGTTCTCATCTACATTTAACACTGGCATCAGATTGTAGAACTGATAGATAAGTCCAATCTGTCTTCTTCTAAAGATTGCAAGCTTGTCCTCGTTTAAACTGTGAATGTCTGTATCCTCGATAAACACCTTTCCGCTAGTTGGCTTATCAACTCCACCTAAGATGTGAAGAAGTGTTGACTTTCCACTTCCTGAAGGTCCGATGATTGATACGAACTCTCCTTTTTCTACACTAAAGCTTACATTGTCTAAGGCTTTGATTTTGGTGTTCCCCTCACCGTACTCCTTAGTTAAATTTTCGCATCTTAAAATCTCCATTTGTTTTTCCTCCCTAAATTCATACTTTATATTTGCTTTCTCCTTTGCTTCGGATTAGCACTTAATTTCTTAGCTTGATGTTACTATATCAGATTAGTTTCTATTTTAAATGACTGTGAGATGAAAAAATAGTGACATTTCTGTCACTATTGCAAAATAAGCAATTAAATTATACAATGTTATTGAAGAGGAATATAAAAAAGGGAGTGTTATCAATGAATAATAAAATAGATAATAATAAAATGCATAAGCTTGATTCGATTTTTATAGTCGGAATTGGAGTTATCGCAACATTAAGTTCAATGCTAGATATTTTGTTAAAGCAGGACTTCCCTGTGTATTCTTGTGGAAGCATATATGGCTCTTATGCTCTATGGTTTATACTTCTAATATATTCTTCACTTAAGTTTAAAGAACAGCAAGGCACACCAAAATGTATTAAATGGTATACCTTCTTTTTGGTACCATTTATACATATTGCATTTGTAATAGTTGGCTTTGCAATTGGTATTTTGTTAAGTAAAATCTTTAATCTGTAGTAAACAAACAAAAAAGGCTGTGCGAATATATTTTCCTTTTCTCGCACAGCTTTTCATATTTACTTCCAGCCTTTCCACACCTCTGGTGCGTATCCTATAGTTGCTTCCTTACCGTTTCTAACAATTGGTGTCTTTATCACCTGCTGATTTTCTAATATTTTTTCTTCTTTATCCACTATATATTTTATCAGCGCTAGCAAGTCCTTATCCTTGTGGTTTTGGTCTATCATATTGTCAAGTCCGCCTACTGCTTGCTTCACAGAGTTGAACTCACCCTTGCTCATTCCTTTTTCTTTCATATCGATAAACTGGTACTTTATTCCACGCTCCTTGAAGTAGCGTTCTGCCTTCTTGGTGTCGAAGCATTTCTTTGTTCCAAATATTTGTATGTTCATCTAATTTACCTCTCCTATTAGCTCATCTACTCCTGCTTTTCAAGATACTTTACTGGCACCTTTTTAGTTAGTCATGTTTCATAGCTTTTTGTACATTATAGCAAGGTCAATACTTCAAGGCAAACTATTCCTGATATTTTATACCACGAGGATATAACAGAACCTACATTTTCCATAATCAATTATGTTTTTTATCCCTTGTCAGTAAATATCCTGCGCATAAAGCAGTAAAAGGAGCAACCGTTACCAACCCAAAAGATCCAACCACTGTATGTATTATCTCCGCAGACACGTACTTGTAATTTATAATGTGAGTTAGCGGTGTTCCCTGAGCCATAAATACCATAAGCAATGCAACATAGCCACCTGAGTAAGCTAGGAGCAGCGTTGTTGTCATAGTTCCCATAGCCGCTCTACCTACATTCATACCTGACTTAATTGCCTCCACACAAGATATATCTGGTCGTTTATCCACCACCTCCTTAACCGAAGAGGTTATGTCCACCGCCAGGTCCATAATGGCGCCCGATGCACCTATAAATATAGAGGCCATAAATATTTGAGTCAAATTCAAATCCTGAAATCCTGCATATAGCAAGCTCTCTGAATAGGACATTACAGCACCATGTATTTTAAATGCATCTGTAAAGAACACTCCAAGCACACATGTAACCAAAATCCCAAGAAAGGAACCTGCTACAGCAGATGCACTCAGCTTGTTAAATCCATACACAAGAGAAATAATAATTGTAGTCAATAACAAGGTTACACTAAGGCCTATCCAAATAGGATTTAAGCCTTTCAGGTATAAGGGAACCAGTATCTTCCACAAAGTAAGAATTGTTAACACAAAGGAAAATATGGCTCTAAGGCCAGTTTTTCCTGCAAATATAATAAGAAATACCACAAAGCCTAGTCCCATTATTATTTCCCAATTCACACGATAATGATCTATCAAATTCACATTTGTTATTGCGCCGTTACTGTGACTTACTACAACTAATACCTTGTCCCCTGCCTCAAATATTTTATCCTGTTCCAAGGAGCCCTGTAGCATGTTTATCCCAATTACCTCTTCACCCTGAAAATCACCATCTAAAAGTCTAATGGTACACCTTTGTTCCCCTGAACGAATCAAGCCTGTATCCTTTATGGAGCTGTTATCTGTCTCTATCACCTTTGCACTACATCTGTCTGCACTCTGATATTGTACCCTATTCTCGTAGCCTGTAGGTAACAACAATAACACTATTATTACCAACACACAAACCAAAAGTGGCGCATTGTATTGTATTTTATTCTTTAAATTCTCTTTCATTTTTACCTCTTACTTATAATTTATATTAAACTCACAAAATTCTCCCCCAGCCACGCCAGGGGAGAATCTATATAAGCTCATATTATAGGTTCTACACACACATTATAAATTAAATTCACAGTCTTACTCTACATTTAACATATCTGCCAGCTTGTGGTATATCTCTGTGTTATCATAATATCCATCAAATTCCTCAGCATTTACACCATCTGCAAGCACTGCAACAGGAAGTCCTGTATGGCAGTAAGATGTAAATGATACACCTGACTTGTTATTTAAAATATGAGTAATTGTTACTGAAAGGGGCTCGTAGGTACCATACATTACATACTCCAACTGAGCATCCTCACCTGTTTCTGTACCATTAATACTCTTCTCATAAGCAACTCTTAACTGCTCTTTCTCATAATCTGTAAGTACAAGCTTATCGCCTTCCTCACCCTCGATTTTAAGTCCAAACAGTTCTTCAATATCAACTAACACTTCATCAAATGAAGTCTTATTATCTTTATATGAAGCTACATAATCACTGTCATACTTAGCGAAGGAAATCTTCTGACTCTCAAGAAGTGTTAAGTATGTATCGTAATTTGTTCCCGCAAATCCGATTGTAAGACCACCAGTCTCATGGTCACCGGTTACAATGATAAGTGTCTCCTCAGGATGCTCCTTGGCAAAATCAATTGCCACCTGCACTGCATCCGATAATGCTACTGTATCATGAATTGATGATGCAGCATCATTTGCGTGACAAGCCCAGTCAATCTTACCACCCTCACACATCATAAAGAAACCATTGTCGTTATCAAGCACCTCAATACCCTTCTCTACATAATCAGCTAATGACCACATATCTTCAGTTCTGTCAATCTCATAAGACATTGAATCAGAATCAGCAAGATGCTCATCTATAATAATTACCTTCTCATCTTCTGCACTAATCTTCTCAGCCTCTGCCTGAGTCATAACTACCTTATAACCATTATCCTCAGCTAATCCATACAGATTCTCTGATGGATTCTCTGAATCATGACCATCCGGCTTAAGTAATCCGCCACCTGCAAAATACTCAAAATCTGACTCAACTAGCTCCACGCCTATATCATAATAGTTACTTCTGCTTGCCTGATGAGCATAGTAAGCTGCCGGTGTTGCATGATTTAGGTTAACTGATGTAATAATTCCTACCTTCATATCAAGCTGATTATGCACCTTCTCAGTGATAGTCTCGTACTCAATAGTTCCAGTCTCATCAACGTTGATTGTACCAGAGTAAGTCTTATTTCCAGTTGATAATGAAGTTGCTGTAGAAGCTGAGTCCGGGGCAAATGAGTTGCTATCATATGTAACTGCAGAACCCACTGCTTCAAAGTTCATAAAGTTTAAGTACTGAGGACCATCTAGGATTGCCCCCTGATTGTCATCAAGGCTAGGCTGTGCCATAAAATAATCCTCATCCTTTAACGCTCCCAAATAGTCTGATGTTGACTGAAGCTGTGGATAGCTCATACCATCACCGATAAACATAAAAACGTACTTTGGTGCCTGCTCACCACTGTCTGCTACTATATTCTCAGTTACAACCTCCTGAGTTATCTCCGCTTTGGTAGTACTCTCTGTGTTGTTTTCTGTATCCTTAGTTCCGCATCCTGTTAATCCCATAAGCAACAAACCTGACATCAATATTGCTGTTGCTCTATTTAAATTCTTTCTCATTTCTGTCTCCTCTTAAAAAGTTAATTATTCTGTATCGTTCATTTATTTCCTAGGATGCTTTTATTATACTTTCACATTGTAAAATCAAAAATCTTGTTATAGTAAAAAGTTTGTTAAAAAGTGGCAAAAAAATGATGCGGAAACATATAATCTGTCCCGCATCATATTTTATATTATTATTTAGACTCTAAAGATATCTCATATGCATCAACAGTTCCTGTAACAGTATAGTTTACCATCTCACCATTACATTCTATCTGACCACTTGCCTCACCATCAGCAAAGTCTTCAGTAATATCCACTGTCTGACCATATGCTATAAGTAACACCTTGCCATCCTCTGTTTTAAGCTCCGCTGTGTTAGACATTGAGCCCACCGTGTCCTCTGTAGATACATCTGATTCATCAACCATTGATACTACTACATCGTCATTCTCATCAACCGTAAGGCTCATCTCTGCTACCGCAGCGTCGCCCTCCTGAGTTACAGTAACATCAACCTCCTGCTTTTCACCATTGATATAAACATAGGCCTTCTCCACCCAAGTCTCACCTGTTGCTGCATAACAGATTCCATTGCTTCCTGCAAAGGCTACCGCAAAAGCTGCAAATGCAGCTGCATACTTTAACACATTTCTCTTATCAAATTTCTTTACTTCTTTATTCTTCATATCCATAACCTTTCCGAACAGCGCATCTGGTGCATGAATTTCATCATACGCTCCCCGTACATAATCTCTATTATTCATCTTCCCACGCCTCCTTCAGCTTTGCTCTTAACATTTTTCTTGCTGCCACAAGTCTGGTCCTGACAGTTGGTTCCTTGATATGTAATATTTCAGCTATCTCCTTAGAGGAGTAATCCTCGTAATAAAAGAGGTATATGACGATTCTACTTTTGGCCGGTAGCTCCTTAATGGCTTCAAACAGCTCCTCATGTGTCCCATCTGCAAATTCCACCTCATAGGAAGCTTCTTCAGACATCTCGTCTGTAGAGCCAACATTCCTTCGCCAGAATGTGGAAAATAAGCTGTTGCACTCATTAACACAAACTCTAATCAGCCACTTTTTAATATGCTCCTCATCCTTGAAGCTCACCTGCTTGGTGAGAAGCTTCATAAAGGTCTGTTGAACCACATCATCTGCATCTTGTGTGGACTTGGTATAGCTTAGAGCTATCCTATAAATTGTATCAATATTCTCTTTTACAATGCGTTCGTATTCTCTACTATCCAAGACCTCACCTCCTGACTTGTGATTTTGTTTTAAAGGCCTTCAATATAATAACGGTTGAAAGAGTGGATTTGTGCGGTTTATTTTAAAAATATTTTTTAGACTACCATATCCCTTAACGCAAAGCAATCCCCAGCGGAATTAACCACTGGGGATAAACTTACTGTCTTATATCAATTACACCTGTATCAAGTATACTTTGTTTAAAATAACCTGTTGGGTCTGCACATGTAATGTCAAAATACATATAAGGCAACCAATCTTCTCTAACTACATAACAAAACGAAGCTGTCCTTGTCTCTCCTGCCTGCACGCTCTCAAAATGATTCTTTTCCATCACATCATTTCCATTGTAAAAATAGAGTTCCTCTGGCTCATCTCTGTAGTAGGTTGTACTTACCACATCATATTCAGTGTTTCTGGCAAGGGAGCTTAAACCATCATATATTTCATAGCTATCATTTTTATCATTAATAAGCATCAGATTTCCATAGAAACTCGTTTCTGAAGTATATTCCACCTCAATATAAACAAGCTTAACCGGAATAGTTTCTGAAGCTACAACCTCATTTAAGGAATTCACTCCATCACCCATCTTACAATAAGACACAACCTCATCTCTTAGCTTTCCATTTTCATCTATAAAATCAGGATGTTCTCCCTGGAAGAAATCAAACACATCCTTATTAACGACACTTAAGTCATCACATATTTCTACCCTGGTCACTTTGGCATTACCCTTTTGCTCAGAAATTTCAAACTCCTCTCCAACCTGATAAACCTTAAGCTCATCCTTGGCTACAGTAGTTCTTTGCTCAAGCTCATCTTCTGTCTCCACATAGATTATATTTCCTTCCTGAACACTCTCAAATGGCGGAACATAAGCCGGTGCCATCATGAAATTTATATTATTTGCTTCTTCAGCTTCTTCCTTAGTTGCTACCTCAAGACTAATACCCTTTGCTACATTTACAAACTCATCCTTGGTTATACCCGGCTGCGCCCAGATATCCAACACATAGCCTATATCATATGCCATATATACCTTTCTTCTACCACCATCTAGTTCTACCAAAACAGCTGTACCTCCAGGCACCTCAAATTCCTCGGTATTTATAACATTCACATCATTATGAGTATATTCCACTCCTTCATGTATCCTCCACATATAGAAGGTCATACTTCTGTTAGCTCTATCTGTCTCAGAGTAAGAATGTAGCTTTGAGGTAGCCACATCTTCAGTCCATTGAATATATACATCCTCTGGCATGTAGCTTATATCTATATGAACGTAGTTTTCCTCATTCATAAGCTCATATCGATCATATGGAACTTCTGTTGTATCCTCATCTACATCCACATTCTCCTTCTCTTCCCCACCATCAACATTCTCTGACACAGTAACCTTAGTCTCTAGTCCATACTCACCCTTCTTCTCTGTGGTTATGGATATAAGCTTAGACGCAGCATACACTGTAGTTCCTACCAACAATGTTCCTGCAAGGGCAGCTACCGCATATCTCACAAATCTTCTCTTTGAAACAGATTTAACTTTAGTTTCACTATTAGATATTTGATTTTCCACCTGACTCTTAATCACATCTCTTATATCATCAGGTATTTTAGGGTAATCCTTCTTATCTATCTTCATCCTTTAATCCTCCCTCCAAATATAATCTTAACTTCTCTCTGGCTCTGGCTAATCTCTTTTTAACCGCCGATTCAGTAGAATCAACCATAGATGCAATCTCCTTAATTTTATATCCCTCTATGTAGTAAAGAACTATGGCAGTTCTGTAGTCCACCTCAAGCTTCATAATTGCCTCATAAAGCTCAGAATAATTATCCGGCTCCTCATAGCCTAGCTCGTAGGTATGAGCATCAATATCCTCTACATTTTTACTTTCTCGCAAAATGTCATAACACTCATTGATTAAAATTCGTGTTAGCCAGGTCTTAGCAAACTTATCCTTCTTAAGGGTGTCAAGCTTCTCAAAGCCTTTGGTAATAGCTTCTGATATGGCATCCTTGCAGTCTTCGTCACTGTATAAAATTGACTTTGCCACTCTATACAAGCTCTCCTGGGCATCTATAACAAGCTTGCCAAAGGCTTCCTTATTCATACACTTGATCACCTCCTCATTTTAGTGTTGTATTCCGGAATACATTTATTAAACTAATTTAGGATTCTAAAAGTCCCACTAATTTTGAAAAAAATTTTTTTGTATGTAAATAAAATATATGCACACACTATATCTAAAGCATTATATCAAATATGGAGGATATAAAAAATGGAAAATCAAGACACTATTAGACTACTTAAAGAATGTGATGCCGGCTCAAAGATGGCGGTGGCATCAATAGACGAGTTAATTGATAAGGTACAAGATACTGAGCTTTTAAAGCTTTTGTATGAAAGCAAAGAGCATCATGAGATGCTGGCTAACGAATTACACTCTCTTTTAATACAGTACGGAAGTGAAGAAAAAGAACCAAATGTTATGGCTAAGAGTATGTCCAAGATGAAGACCAGCTTTAAACTAGGTATGGACGAGTCCGACCAGACCATTGCAAATCTTATGACCGACGGCTGTGATATGGGAATTAAGTCTCTAAACCAGTATCTTAACCAGTATCAGGCTGCAAATGACAAGGCTAAGGATATCTGCAGAAGACTAATCAAAATTGAAGAAGCTTTGAGAGAGGATATTAAAAAATATCTATAAGCTTTTAGATAAACCAAAGAAAAAACCAGGGGACATACCTATAATCCGGCCACTCAGTAGTCGGCAAGAAAGTATATGGTCTCCTGGTTTTTTCTATTTTATATTACTGTTCCAAATCAAATTAATATACGAAGCCTTCATTGATAGTTAAATCAAGAAATGCCTCAATCTTTGTATCAGCTAAAGAAGCTCCCTTAAGCTCATCATATACCATTACGGATATATAAACACCATCTTGTGTCTCCTTATAATATTGATAAGCAAAGGTTATATCCTCACCTATATCTCCATTAAAATGAAGCTCCTCACATATTATGGTATCTCCATCTTTATTTTTAAGATAATCTAAGCTGGCTATCCATCCCATACCTGCATCATCATCGATCCACTCATTTACCTGAGACTCTGTCAGTACCCAGTAACGAATCTTAACACCACTTTCATGAGTAAAAACGTCCGGCTGGCTTGAACTTCTGTCTTCTACAGGTATGTATTCCCAGCCATCAAGCTGCATTACTGAGATTGCTGAATCACTATTATCTCCTGAATTTCTTGCAACAAAAGCAACCTCATCAGTAAAGCTTATCTCAAATGGCAATGGTTCTACTTCTATGGTATCGTCCTTTACTGTAGCCATCTGACCAGCTTGAATTTCTTTTTCTTCCTTATCAGACTCTACCTTTACTGCACCACTTTTAACCTTAACTACTGTTGCATCATCTCCTTGGTTGTAGCTTGTCTCAAATGTAGTTCCACGAACACTGAGAGTAGCATTTGGAGTTTCCACCTCAACTGATGAGCCATCAGCAAGCTTATTTTCTATCTCCACCAAGGATGTTCCGTATTCCAGCTTAATCTTAAGCTTTCCCTTGTTTTCATTTCCCTTTGCCTCTATCTTAAAGCAGGTATTTTCTTTGGCTAAAATATGCTTATCCTCATCTACCAAAAGCTCAACTAAACCATCACTTCCGGTAATTACCCTGTCCTTTGACTTTAGGTTCATACCCTCAACCATATCCTTAGCGCCAGAGCCTCTCTCAAGGGTAACCTGACCGTCAAAGGACTGAACCTTAATGACTCTATGCCCACCAAGAACTAATACCAAAACCAAAACAATGGCTATAACCAACACCACGCTAACACCTATTATAATAGGCAACTTCTTATTCTTCTTTTCTCCCATATTTCTCCTCTGTTTCGTTTTCTAAATTATTTCTATTATTATTCTTCCGAATTGCTCTCATCCTTAAGATAAAGCTCTTTAGCGAACTCAAGCAGTTCCTTATCTACCTTGCCCACGGAGGCTTCTTCGTCTAGTATTTCGAATGCAACCTTTACTGACTTAGGCTTTTTATATGGTCTGTCATCAGCTATTAGGGAATCGTAGATATCCATAATGGTCAGGATTCTGGTCATAGTATCAAGCTCATCATCCTTTAATCCCTTTGGATAGCCTTTTCCATTAAGCAGCTCATGATGATTTGCAGCCATAGCTCTAACCCTCTTGAAGTGCTCTCCGAACTTAATGTGAGATAAAATCTTGTCTGTATAAACAACATGACTTTGCATAATATCTCGTTCCTTGTCCGAGAGAGTTCCTGCAATTATATGCAAATCATCTATCTCTTCCTCTGTAAGATATGGTATCTCAATATTATCTGAGCCAACATACTTACTTTCTGCGATCTCATCAACTAGCTTCCACTCATCCTCCTTAAGTGGTCGTCCACAATTAAATGCACCTAAATTATTTACAAACTCTTTTATCTTATCTCTCTTATTATTAGCCTCTTCCCTTGATATGCGTCCACTCAAGGCGTCATTTTCTATCCTTAAGCTAATATTTTCAAGTCGGGCTCTCAGCTCTGCTTCCCTATTTCCAAGCTTTGTAGCCTTATCCATAACACGAAGAGGAATATCCATCTTTCCAACATCGTGCAGCATAGCCGCCAGATACAGCTGTCTTTTATCATCCTCTGTAAAGCTAAGCTCTGTCCGCTTTTGCTTATGCTGCTCATTGATATAATCAATCAATTCCATACATCTTTCAGCAACCTTTTTGGTATGGTTTGCATTGTAAGGAGTTCTACCCTCTATGGTCTCAGCCATCGCTTCTGCCATAGAAAAAAGCATATCACGCATTTCATACATTCGCTGCTTTTGCATATCAATATACTTAAGCAGTACAGAAACAAGAAATGCTATAACAGCTCCAATTGGTACTGCCAGGATATTCAGCTTATGAGCGGTTGTCTCAAAGATTACGACTGCCAGCAAAACATAGACAGGAATAATAGCAACAGTGCCCACTACAGATGGCTTAAGCCTATTATTTAAGACAAACATACTAAATATAAAGACAATAATAAAAATCAGTATAAACTGCACTGTGGTATTAACACTGTATATAATATAGTCATTCAAAAAACCATACACATAGTTCGCCTGCATCTCCACTCCATACATCTGTTTAGAGTAATCCACAGGCACACGGTAGGAATCCATAAGGCCTTCCTCATAGACACCTATCAAAACTATACAATCATTAAAATAACCAACAGGTATAGTCCCATCCAAAACATCTGACATAGATATAGCTTCAAATTCACCAGGCTTGCTTGCCATATCAATCTCCACCTGCAATGGATAATCCTTAACATCTCCTATCTTAGATGCGATTTTATACGCAAAGGAGTCATACACCACAGTCTCGCCGTTTATCTCATATTTCCAGCTGGTATAGGTTTTTCTTACCATACCATCATCATCGTAGATGGCATTGGTAAAGCCATAATCCACGACACTTGCCAAAGCATCGTATGGCTTACCTTCTCCCGAAACATACTTTATAGTGTAATACTTTTCATCCATATCCTGATAAAGCTGGTTATCAATGTTAATGGTTGAAGCAACTACAATATTATCGTAGATGGAGCACGCATCAACCAGCATATCATCCTCCTTAGAGTAATTGGTCCCACTAAATACCACATCTATACCAATAACACTTGGAGAAGTATCTGAGCTTGCATTAAGTACTCCTATCAAATCTGCAAAATAACTCCTGTCCCAATCTGAATATGGTCCCAGCTTCTGCAATGTCTCCTCATCTATTGCTATAATCTTTATGTCAGATGGAATTA
>JAFTPO010000006.1 GCA_017463225.1 Lachnospiraceae bacterium
AGAGTGGAAGGAAATTGCCATAGTTGCGGGAATTATAGCCCTTAGAGCTACCCTAACATTCCTCATTCACTGGGAGATTAAGCAGGAAGAACTGGCAGAGCAGAGGGACATAGAGACTGAGGAAATGAGAAAAGGTCGGGAGTAAAATAATTTAGGCATGAAGAAAAACGACGTATATGAAATTACAATTGAAGACATAGGAACTGACGGTGAGGGCATCGGACATATTTATGAAGATGGCTCTGACAAGGGTATTGCAGTATTCGTAAAGGATGCTGTAATCGGTGATGTGGCTAGTGTTAAGCTTATAAAGGTGAAGAAGAATTATGCCTACGGTCGACTTATGGAGGTTATTACACCTTCACCATACAGAGTGGAGCCGGTGTGCCCTAATGCCAGACGCTGTGGAGGTTGCTCTATCATGCATATGAGTTATGAAAAACAGCTTGATTATAAGTGGAATAAGGTTAGAAATTGTCTGGAGAGAATCGGTGGAATATCAGATGTGGCAGATATTATGGAGC
The DNA here is from genome assembly GCA_017463225.1 of Lachnospiraceae bacterium. Classification (GTDB taxonomy): domain Bacteria; phylum Bacillota; class Clostridia; order Lachnospirales; family Lachnospiraceae; genus Coprococcus_C. Next base: position 525 of record JAFTPO010000006.1, read on the forward strand.
CTATTTACGGTATGGAAAAGCCATATAACTTTAGAAATAAGATGCAGTTTCCTGTAGGGTTAGATAGAGATGGAAAAGTTCAGATAGGTTTTTATGCAGGGAGAACTCACAGCATTATAGATTTAGAGCAGTGTCATATCGGTCATCCTGTAAATGATTATATAGTGGCAGAGCTTCGTCCTTGGCTACAGAAGTGGCAGAATAAGACAGGTGTGTTTATATACGACGAGGAGGCTCACAAGGGATTAGTTAGACATATCCTTACCAGAGTGGGATTTGTAACCGGAGAGCTTATGGTATGTCTTATTATAAATGGCAACAGTATAGGAAAATACGTGGGAGATATGAGCTGTGAGGATGAGCTTCGTCAGGTCGTAATTAAAGCTGTGGAGAAGTATAATCAGAGTATACAGAGTCAGAATTTGGATACACCAAGCAGTTCTTTAGAGATTAAGCTTACCAGCTTAAGTATAAACATTAATCGTGACAAGACTAATCGAATATTAGGAGATAAATGTAAAACACTTTGGGGACAGGATTATATCTCTGATTACATAGGCGAGATCAGATTCAACATATCCCCTATGTCCTTCTATCAGGTAAATCCGGCGCAGACCAAGGTGCTTTATGACAAGGCGGTGGAATATGCAGATTTGTCCGGAAATGAAGTGGTTTGGGATATGTACTGTGGTATCGGAACCATTTCCCTTAGCCTGGCGAAAAAGGCGGGGAAGGTGTACGGCGTGGAAATAGTTCCACAGGCCATAGAGGATGCCAAGGTAAATGCTAAGATAAATGATATGACCAACACTGAGTTTTTCTGCGGCAAGGCAGAGGAGGTTGTGCCGGCATTTTATCGTGGAGAGCTTCAAGCGGTTGGCGGTGAGTCAGATATTAGTGGCATAGTGGCTACAGGCAAACACCCTGACGTAATCGTGGTAGACCCACCTAGAAAGGGCTGTGACTCAGTATTGCTTGACACTATACACGCTATGGCTCCTAAGAGACTTGTGTACGTAAGCTGTGATCCGGCTACCTTAGCTAGAGATGTGAAAATATTGATGGAGAAGGGCTTTAAACTAGAGAAGGTGGCCGTAGTAGATCAATTTGGTCACAGCGGACATACAGAAGCCGTAGTCCGTATGTCCTATAACTAAAGGAGAAAATAAAAACCAGGAGATATACTTATAATCCGGCCATAGGCAGGCTGGCCAAGAAAGTATATTGTCTCCTGATTTTTCTTTTTGTTAAATAATAGATTACATATTAAGCTTCAAATGTCTAGGAAGACCATCTACCATTACCGGTGACAGTTCCGCCTGAATGAGAGGTCTGATGTAGTGGATAAGCTCATCTGATACATAAGTATTATCATTGATAATCCACTCTACAGGGACCTTCTTCTCTATATTTGCAATCTTTCTTACATCCTGTGAATTAGTAATACAGATGTATGGGTCATCAGAAACACGCTCAAGTACTATAACCTTTCCAGTTTCCCCTTCGAATGCCGCCTTAACAGCAGCACCACCAACCTGAAAGGCCTCAGTGATATCTACACGGCTAGTCATGTGTGCAGCGCTTCTTTGCAATGTACTAAGCTCAATTGCACGAGTTTTGACACCTAACTCAGCCCCGATTTTATTAGCCAGGAATTTTGCCGAACCAGATAGCTGCTTATGTCCGAATGCATCTGTAAATGAAACATGGTCTGCAAGCTCAAATACATATCGACCATCAGCTACCTTTATTCCCTCTGAAATAGCTATAACTATAGAGTTCTTTTTCTTACTTAGCTCCTTGACCTTCTCCATGAAGTTATCAATGTCAAATGGAACTTCAGGCAGGAAAATCATATCCACACCCTCGCAGTCCTCTGACTTAGAAAGGGCAGCGGCAGCAGTAAGCCAGCCAGCGTTACGTCCCATAATCTCAATGATAGTAAACTGTGGATAATCATACACAAGGCCGTCACGAATGATTTCCTTAGTAACCGCAGCAATGTACTTTGCAGCACTTCCGTAGCCTGGAGTGTGGTCAGTAGTTGCAAGATCATTATCGATGGTTTTAGGAACTCCCATGAATTTGATGTTGCTGTCAACTAGGATTGCATAATCAGACAGCTTCTTAATAGTATCCATGGAATCATTTCCACCTATGTAGAAAAATGCCTCGATGTCAAGCTCTTTAAGCTTGGCGAAAATCTTCTCATAAACCTCCTTGCCCTCGCTAATGGATGGAAGCTTGTAACGACAAGAGCCAAGGAAGGATGAAGGAGTTCTCTTAAGTAAATCAATATCAAGATCAGTCTTAATATGCTCAGACAAATCTACATATTGGTCATCTAACAGACCCTTGATACCGTGAAGCATACCGTACACCTTTTTAGCACCACGGTCTTTGGCTGTTTTGTAAACACCAACCAAGCTGGAGTTGATGACAGAAGTTGGTCCGCCGGATTGTCCGACAATAATGTTTCCGTGCAAAATATTAACCTCCTATTTTGAAAATAATAAGGTCATTCTACACTAAAATGTAAGCGCTTACAATACCCTAAATGCTAGGTTTTTGTATTTTTATTTGTACATAGTAAATGTGGTAACTGAAACATTGACAATCTCCTATTCGAAATGCTAGAATGAAACCATCTTAAGGAGAGAGGTGAAAAGATGAGAAGATAATTTACTTTTGATTACATGAAGATTTATTTAGCAGTGAGCTTATTGCTCATTCTATTTTTCGTGTTGCCAAAAGTGGATTATGTTCTCATAACCTCTCTTTTAGTGTGCAAAAAATTTGAAGAAGTGTGGATGGCACAGGTGTATTCCAGTGGCTCTTTCTACAAATAATTAGAGGTTATAGTATGTAATGGAACTGTTTGGCAACAAATGGTTCTTTTTTTTGTTATGAATCGTGAAAGGAGGATTTTATATGAGAAATATATTTGTAGAAGGTATTCAGGGATCAGGAAAAAGTACATTGGTGAATAAAATTTCAAAAGAAACCCCTAAGCTACAGGTTTGTAGAGAGGGTGATTATTCTCCTATAGATTTGGCATGGTGTGCTTATATGACTAAAGAGGAATACGAAGCTGTGTTGGAAAAGTATAGTCCTATAAAAGATGATATAGTAAAAAATACTGTTACAGAGCAGGAATATTATATTGTTTCCTACACAAAGATAATCACTGACATCCCTGGATTTCATAAGGATTTGGAGAATTACGAGGTGTACAACGGAAGGAAGTCCTGGAATGAGCTTAAATGTATTATACTAACAAGATTTAGGAATTTCACAGAAACAGGGTATCTTTTTGAGTGTTCATTCTTCCAAAATATAATGGAGGACTTGATCCTATTCCATATGCTTAGTGATGATGAAATAATAGAGTTTTATGGTGAATTATTTAATCTGATTGATAAAGAAAAATTTATGCTGTTATATCTTATGAATGATAATTTGGAGGAAAGCATTAATATCATAAAAAAGGAGCGCAGCGATGAGGAAGGAAATGAGCTGTGGTATGACATGATGCTGGGGTATTTGGCTGATTCCCCTTATGGAAGGAGATATGGACTTAAGAGCTTTGATGATTTGGTTAACCATTTTAAACACAGACAGGAGCTGGAACTAACTATCATAAGGGAAGTGATAGGAGAGAATGCAGTTGTGCTTAGAGCGAAGGATTATGATATGGAGCAGGTGATGTCACAGATTAATATTATAGAAATTAGTGATGGTGAGCTTAGTTACACAATAAGGCCAATAACATCTCAGGAATACTCTCTGCTAGACGACTTTCTCTACGAAGCAATATTTATCCCTGAAGGGGTTGAAGCCCCACCTAAGGATATAATCAAAGCACCGGAGCTACAGGTGTATGTGGAAAGCTTCGGAACCCGTGAGGGAGATATATGCTTTGTGGCAGAGATATCAGGTAAAGTAGTTGGTGCAGTTTGGGTGCGAATCATGGATGACTACGGGCACGTGGAGGATGGAGTGCCTTCATTTGCGATATCCTTATATAAGGAGTACCGTGGCTATGGTATAGGAACTGCGCTGATGAAAAGGATGCTGGTAGAATTACAGACTAAAGGTTACAAAAAAGCTTCATTGGCAGTCCAGAAAGCAAACTACGCTGTGAAAATGTATAAAAAAGTTGGATTTGAGATAATTGATGAAAATGATGAGGAGTACATAATGATGTGGAGAGCAAAGAATAGTATATAGCGGTATCAATTACGAAATAATGTCTTTAAAGTCGCAAAATGCGACTTTAGAGGACAAACGTGAAATCTCAATTTGTGATTTTATGGAATGGATTTGTGGTCGAAATAATCGATCGCAAGTTTGGAGAAAGAAGCTGTTTCATATTGTATTTAGCGATAAAAAAGTAAAATGTTGACTTAGTTAGATGATAATGATATTCTGTACGTAGAAACGAGAATGCAGAATATATATATTCGTAAATACGAGAATGGATTGGGAGGAACATTATGATCATTAGCGAGAGAATATTTAAAATATTAAAGGAAAAAAATATGTCACAGAATGCATTTGCAAAACAGGTGGGGCTAGCAAGTAGTACCATTAGTGATTGGAAAACTAAGAAGACAAATCCATCAGCAGATAAAATAATGGATATATGTAGGGTGTTAGAGGTTACACCAGAACAACTGCTGACTGGAAAAGGGATTGATGAGGACTATGTAGATGAAGCTGGAAAACATGAAGTTAAATCAGGAATATCACGGGCGGATATGCGTATTTTAGAGGATATTAATGGTATGAAAAAAGAGCAACGCAATAGGCTGATAAAGTATATTGCAGCCTTGAAGCAGATAGAGGAGTTGGAGGAATTTTAAATAGAATCATAAATTTGTGGTCGCAATTTTTAGACCACAAATTTATGACAGAAGATGGGAGGTTATAATGGAACAAATGAAAGAAGTTATGTCGGTAGAGAATCTTCAAAATAAAGTATATGTATTACGTGGACAACAAGTTATGCTAGATTTTGATTTGGCGGAGATATACGGTTACGAGGTGAAACGATTAAATGAGCAGGTAAAAAGAAATCTATCTAGGTTTCCGGAAGATTTTATGTTTCAATTGACAAAAGATGAGATTCTAGACGATTTTTCAAAGTCGCAAATTGCGACTTTGAACGAAAATGGAGATAAAAGAGGAACTAACATAAAGAAATTACCCTACGCCTTCACAGAACAAGGCATATATATGTTAGCCACAGTACTTCGTGGAGAACTGGCAGAGCAGCAAAGTATATTTATTATGCGTGCATTTCGGGAGATGAGACATTACATAAAACAGAACCAACAGTTTGTAACACAGTCGGAGATGGGGCTATTAACATCAAAGGTGTCGGATATTGCTGTGCAAGTTGCGGGAATCACAGACTGGAAGAAAAAGACCGAACAGGATATGGAAAGCATACATAAAAGCATAGATGCCATAAATGAGAATTTCGTCTCAGACAAAGATTTTAAAAACTATCTTATATACAAGGGACAAAAGTTCGAGGCAGACGCAGCATATGTAGATATTTATCAACAGGCTACAACCAGCATATATGTAGTTGATGATTATATGAACACCAAAACATTACAGCTTTTGTCTCAGAAAAAAGCTGGTGTGGAGGTTATATTATTTACTGAAAATGGACATTGCAAAAAGGGATTTTTGACAACTGCTGTGGTAAATGATTTCATTAACCAATATCCACCGCTTCGCATCAAATCAAATCCGGATTGTCACGACAGATTAATTGTGATAGATTATAAATTACCAACAGAGCAGGTGTATCACTGTGGTGCATCTAGTAAGGATGCAGGTAAAAAGCTATGTGCTATTAATAAAATAGAGAATGGCAAGATAGTATATCCGGTGATTGATAATCTGCTTAAAGCATCGGATAAAATCATATAATATATATTATCACGGAGGTAATTACTATGTTATTTTTATGTTATCCAAGATGTTCAACCTGTCAGAAGGCTAAAAAGTGGTTAGATGAGCAGGGCAAGAAATATACAGAGCGTCATATAGTAGAGAACAACCCTACCTATGATGAGCTAAAAAGTTGGTATGAATTAAGCGGACTTCCCCTTAAGAAATTCTTCAATACCAGCGGATTAAAGTATAAGGAGCTTCAGCTTAAGGATAAGCTTCCTACTATGAGTGAGGATGAGATGCTTAAGCTACTTGCCACAGATGGTATGCTGGTAAAACGTCCACTTCTTGTAAAGGATGATAAGGTATTAGTGGGCTTTAAGCAGGCACAGTGGGAGGAAATGTAACTAAGGTCTGTATAAATTGTGCTTTAAAAAATCCTTATAGAATGAAAGTAAGTTGTGAATATAATTCTTCATAATTGTCATCTCCTTTCCATACTTTCTGGGCTCAGTATAAGCTTAATCAAAAAGCATTGCTAGCCAAAAAAATATGAAAAGTGGACAATTCTTGCAAAAGGAGCAATACCTTAGACGAGAGGTGTTGCTCCTTTGCTTTTATGAGTCTTGTTTTATTATAGCTATATATCAAGTGATTTATTAATACTCTTGCGGTATTCTGAAGGAGATAATCCCTTAACCTTTTTGAATATTCTGCTAAAGTACAAAGGATTATCATAGCCTACAATGCTGGATATTTCAGTAACATTGTGCTGGTCATCCTTAAGTAGTGCCTCCGCATTATATATTCTTATGGAAAGTATATATTGTAATGGTGAAAATCCTGTATATTCCTTAAATTTTCTGATAAACCAGCTGGTGCTTATACCGTTGCTTTCGGCATATTCCTCTATGCATATTTCCTCATTGTAGTGTTGATTAAAGTACATAACTGCAGCATCAATATCGTCAGCTATAGGACTATTACTAAGCTTTGTACTAGCCATAAGATGGCGGTGCATCATAATAAAAATTGTTCTTAGGTGCATCTCTAGCATCTGTTCATAGTGATCCTTACACATCTGCAGCTCCTGAATCATGGTTCTAAAATGGTTTTGGTAGTCTAGGCCCTTTCCACAATAAAAAACATGCTTCCCCTTGGTTAATCCGTAGGAGTTCAAAATATTTGTTACATCACTTCCGGTAAAATGAACCCAGTAAACCTCAGTCTGATCCTCGCCATAATATTCGTATTTTTGAGGCTCCTTAGGTCGGTATAAAACCATATGGCCGGCAGTGACAATTTTTTCCTTTCCGTCGAAATGAAAATGTGCCTTTCCCGCTGCAATATATAAAAGCTGGAAATCTAATCGCCCTCTGGGACGCCAGGTAGGTAGCTTAGGCTTGGTAAATAGATGATATGTTCCACAGCTTGTGACAATAAGTGGTTTTGATTTGTCCTTAATATCAAGTGTTGAGTTATTTAAATAAGCATTACTTGTGTACATAGCTACTCCTTTCTGATGACACTAATTCCTTTGATGAGTATTAGGTGTTGTATGATTTTGTGCATATGAATGGTTGGGCGTTGAATCAACTCAGTATAATTTAGTGCATGAAATTTAATGAATCACCACCAGTTTACTGATTGTTTTATGCTATTGTATCATTTTGTGCATGTTTTGTCTAATCTAAGATATGTATTTTGTATATATAATAAAATATAATAAGCTTACAAAATAAAGAAACGGAAACCAACACAAAAAACGAAAGGAAGGAAAAATTTTATGGAAGAAAAGAGATATCTAAAATGGTATAATAAGGTGGGGTACGGTTCGGGAGATATAGCAGGTAATGTGGTATATGCATTCCTTACCTCCTTCGTAATGATTTATTTGACGGACACAGTAGGCTTAAATTCAGGCATTGTAGGTACCTTAATCGCAGTATCCAAGCTGTTTGATGGAATATCAGATATATTCTTTGGTTCAATGATTGACAGAACTAAAAGTAAGATGGGTAAGGCAAGACCTTGGATGTTTTATGGATTCTTTGGATGCGCGGTAACACTATTTGGAGTATTTGCAATTCCAACTACTATGGGTAAGACAGCACAGTATGCGTGGTTCTTTATAGCATATACACTACTTAACGCAGTGTTCTATACAGCTAACAACATAGCATATGCAGCACTTACATCTCTTGTAACAAAGAACAGCAAGGAAAGAGTTGAGATGGGCTCATTCAGATTCATGTTCTCATTCGGTACAAACCTGTTAATTCAGTCCATAACATTTGGAGCTGTTGAGGCATTAGGTGGTGGAGCAGCAGGCTGGAGAGCCATTGCAATAATATATTGTATCGTGGGTATCATCACAAACACACTATCCTGCTTCTCAGTAAAGGAGCTTTCAGAGGAGGAGCTTAGGGATGGTGAGATTAACGAGGAAGACAGCAAGCTTACACTTGGACAGACCTTTAAGCTTCTTGTGTCAAACAAATATTTTTTAATGATAGTTGTTATATATATTCTTCAGCAGCTACGTGCAGCTATGGTAAGCGTTGGAACATACTTTATGACATATGTACTTCTTAACCAGAAGCTGTTTGGAGTATTCTCATGGGCAATCAACATTCCACTTATTATTGCACTTGCCATTACACCAACCCTTGTGGCAAAGATGAAGGGAATGTATAAGGTAAACAAGCTCAGCTATATGTTTGCAACAGCCTGTAGATTAGGTCTTGTGGTTGCCGGATATCTTGGAAGTGTTCCTTTGATGCTTTTGTTCACAGTACTTACATCACTTGGAGAGGGCCCTTGGCAGGGAGATGTTGGAGCGGTTATAGCTTCCTGTTCAGAGCATACATACCTTAAGGATGGTAAGAGAATCGACGGTTCAATGTTCTCGTGCACATCATTTGGTACTAAGCTAGGTGGAGGTATTGGAGTTGCACTTTCAGGATGGTTGCTTGATATGAGCGGATATATTAACAACGCACCGGTTCAGCCGGATAGCTGTATCAGCATGATGAACATAATGTATCTCTGGCTCCCATTTGCCTTTGACTTAATCATAACTATTATTCTCTCATTCTTAAATGTTGAGGAGGCAAATGCAAAGCTTGAGAAGCATCAAAAGGCAGAGGAAAGATTATCACAGTATATGGATTAAAAATTTATTGAAGGGGTGAACAGTATGAAGGCAGATATAAAATGGTTAGATAATCCGGAGGTGTTTAGGGTAAATCAGATAGATGCCCACAGTGACCACAGCTATTACCTAAGCTACGGAGATTTAGAGAAGAAGGATAATAAGCTTACACAATCCTTAAATGGAAGCTGGGATTTTAAGTTCAGCATAAATCCTATGGAAAGACCTGTGGATTTCTATCAGGTGGATTATGACAGAGACGATTTTGATAAGATTATGGTTCCGGGACACATTGAGCTGGCGGGTTATGACCAGATAAGGTATATCAATACTCAGTATCCATGGGAAGGAAAAAGATATCTTAGAGGAGCGCACAGTATAGAGGGTGCTGGTGATGGTGCAGGAATGTTTAGTGAAGCGGAGTATAATCCGGTGGGCTCCTATATTAAAACCTTTGACCTTGAGGATTATATGCAGGGAAAGAGAATTCGCATATGCTTTGAGGGTGTGGAGGAAGCCATGTATGTTTGGCTGAATGGTGAATTCATAGGTTACGCTGAGGATAGCTTCACACCATCAGAATTTGACCTTACGCCTTATATCAGGGAGAAAAATAATGTGCTTGCAGTGCAGGTGCATAAGATGAGTACAGCTGCCTTCTTAGAGGACCAGGATTTCTTTAGATTTTTTGGAATATTTAGAAATGTAACTCTTAAGGCAATTCCTGATACTCACATAGAGGATATGTGGATTCAGCCTATTCTTAACCAGGATAATGCAAGTGGTCAGATTAGAGTGGATGTTAAGGTATCAGCTGTTAAAGATGGTTCAAGAAGCGCAAAGCTTATACTTGCTGATAAGCTGGGAACAAAAATTCTGTGTCAGGACATTTCACTGTCAGACGTAGCTGGTATGCTGGAAGGCTTTGTAACTGTTGAAGTTGAGAAGGTAATTCCTTGGGACAATCATAATCCATATCTTTACAATACCTTTGTCGAGATATATGAAAATGGTCAGCTTCAGGAAGTTGTACCATATAAGATAGGCTTTAGAAGGCTTGAGATAATTAATAAGGTTATGCACCTGAATGGGAAGAGACTGGTTATATTAGGTGTGAACAGACATGAGTGGAATCCTAGAACCGGACGTGTTATGGGCATGGAAGAAATGATTTCAGACATGGAATGCATTAAGAAAAACAATATTAACGCAGTCAGAACCTGTCACTATCCGGATCAGATTCCTTGGTACTATATGTGTGACGAGGAAGGAATATACTTAATGTCAGAGACAAACTTGGAAAGTCATGGTTCCTTCCAAAAGTTAGGAGCAATTGAGCCATCCTGTAATGTACCAGGCTCCATACCACAGTGGAGAGAAGCGGTAATTGACAGAGCAAGAAATAACTTCGAGACATTTAAAAATCACACATCTATATTGTTCTGGTCATTGGGAAATGAGTCCTATGCAGGTGATGATATAGAGGCAATGAATAAGTATTTTAAGGATAAGAATGATGGAAGATTAGTTCATTATGAAAGCTCCTTCTACAATAGAGCTTATGAGGAAACTATATCTGACATGGAAAGTCGTATGTATGCAAAGCCAAGTGAGGTAGAGGATTATCTTATTAATAGTGCCAAGAAGCCTTACATCCTGTGTGAGTTTATGCATGATATGGGTAACTCAATGGGAGGTCTGGGTACATATATGAAGCTCATAGACAAATACGAGATGTATCAGGGCGGATTTATATGGGATTTCATAGACCAGGCGTTATTTGTAAAGGATGAGCTTACAGGAAGAGATGTTTTAAGATACGGTGGAGATTTTGACGATAGACCATCTGATTATGAGTTTTCAGGGAACGGAATTGTTTTTGCAGATAGAAGGGAAAAACCAGCTATGCAGGAAGTGAGGTATTATTATGGGTTGTACATTTAAAGCATTAAGAATTGTATATGGGGATTATACATTAGGCGTACACGGAGAAGGCTTTGATTATATCTTCTCCTACTCACAGGGCGGACTTGAATCCATTATGAAAAATGGTTACGAGTGGTTGTACCGTTGTCCTAAGCCTACATTTTGGAGAGCTCTTACAGATAATGACAGAGGAAGTAGCTTTCACATAAAGAGTGGTAGCTGGCTGGCAGCAGATATGTTTATAGGCTGTACTAAGGTGGAGGTTATTACAGACGGAGTGTCACAGGGAAAGCCTTGTGCTCCGGACAATAACCGCTACGGTGGAGATGTTCCAGCGGATAACGTGGTAGTGAAATTTGAATATAAAACTGTTACAACACCGGCAACTACGGTAGAAGTAATATATGATGTGAACAGTGAGGGTCGTATCACAGTGAAGGTATCCTATAAGGGTGTGAAAGGTTTGCCACAGCTACCTGTATTCGGATTAAGATTTATTATGCCAACATTAGCTGATAAATATATGTATGAAGGTCTCTCAGGAGAGACATATCCAGATAGAATGGCAGGGGCAACACATGGGGTGTATGAGGTAGATGATTTAAGTCTTACACCATACCTTGTACCACAGGAATGTGGCATGAGAATGGAAACTGATTGGGTTGAGATAACCAGACACACAAGCCTTAACAATAGCAGAAAGGATAATAGTAAGCAGGTGCTTAAAATTGAGAAGGCAGATAAGCCATTTGCATTTTCCTGTCTGCCATATACTGCCAGCGAGATAGAAAATGCTATGCATCATGAGGAGCTACCGCCTGCAAGAAGAACTGTTCTTTGTGTTTATGGAGCAGTGAGAGGAGTAGGTGGAATAGACAGCTGGGGTAGCGATGTTGAAGCTGATTATCATATTAGTGCAGAGGAAGATATCGCATATTCATTTGTGATTTCTTAGAATAAAAAAGGGGTGTCAATATGAATACTGAGGTTATGATTGAAAGAATTCAGGCAGGAGAGCTTGACGAAAAGCTAATTGATATATATGTGGATGAGGGAATGCTTGATTATCAGAGAAAACGTTATGTTGAAGCAATCAAGCACTTTGAGTACTCTTACGGAGCTGGCGAGGCAGAGCTTTACAGTGCTCCAGGTAGAAGTGAGGTGGGTGGAAATCACACCGACCATCAGCACGGAGAGGTTCTGGCTGCATCAATTAATCTTGATACCATAGGCGTAGCAAGAAAAACTGAGGATGGGTTAATCAAAATCATCTCTGATGACTATGATGAGGTTGTAATCTCCATAGATGATTTGAAAATTAAGGAAGAGGAGAAGGAAACCACAAAGGCTTTAATTAAGGGTGTTGTTGCAGGCTTTGTAGAAAGAGGCTATAAGGTTGGAGGATTTTGTGCTTACGCTACCAGTGATGTGTTAATTGGTGCAGGACTTTCCTCATCAGCGGCATTTGAAACCTTAGTTGGAACTATTTTATCAGGATTATTTAATAATATGAGCATATCAGCCATTGAAATTGCCATCATAGGCCAGTATGCAGAAAATGTATACTTTGGAAAACCATGTGGACTTATGGATCAGATGGCCTGCTCAGTAGGTAATCTGGTGCATATAGACTTTGAGGATCCTATGAACCCACAGGTTGAGAAGCTTGATTTTAATATGAGTGATTATGGATATAGCTTATGTATAACAGATACAAAGGGGTCTCACGCGGATTTAACCCATGAATATGCAGCGGTACCACAGGAGATGAAAGCAGTAGCATCCTATTTTGGTAAGTCAGTTCTTCGTGAAGTAGAGCAACAGGATGTGATAAAGTCAATACCTGTCTTAAGGGAAAAGCTTGGGGATAGAAGCGTACTAAGAGCTATGCATTTCTTTGAGGAAAATGAGAGAGTAAAAAAGGAAGTAGGTGCTCTTAAACAGGGAGAAATGGAAGTGTTTTTAGATACTGTAAAAGCATCAGGAGATTCCTCATTTAAGTATTTGCAAAATGTATACGCTAATTGTGATGTAGCAAATCAGAATATATCAGTGGCACTTTTAATGAGTGATATAACACTGAAATCAAATGGTGTAAGCAGAGTGCATGGCGGTGGCTTTGCAGGTACTATACAGGCATTTGTTAAAAATGAGATTGTACTGCCTTATAAGATGCAGATGGATGCTATTTTCGGAGAGGGCTCATGTAAGGCTTTAAGAATCAGGAAATATGGTGGTATTAAGGTGATTTAATAGGAGGGTATAAGTTATGAATATATTGGTATTAGGCGGAGCAGGTTATATCGGCTCACATACAGTTTACGAGCTTATAGATGCAGGTCATCAGGTTGTAGTAGTTGATAATCTTTTGACTGGATTTAAGGAAGCAGTTCATCCTGAGGCAAAATTTTACCAGGGGGATATTCGTGACAGAGAATTCTTAGATGATGTGTTTTCAAAGGAGAAGATAGATGGAGTTATACATTTTGCAGCAAGCTCTCAGGTAGGTGAGAGTATGACCAATCCACTTAAGTATTACAATAATAATTTATGTGGAACAGAGGTTTTGCTTGAGAGTATGGTAGAACATGGAATCGATAAGATTGTATTTTCGTCAACTGCTGCTACATATGGAGAGCCAGAGAGTATTCCTATAATGGAAACTGACAGAACATTACCTACCAATTGTTATGGAGAGACAAAGCTTTCTATGGAGAAGATGTTTAAGTGGACTTCTCTGGCTCACAATCTAAGATATGTATCTCTTAGATACTTTAATGCCTGTGGCGCTCATCCAAACGGAAAAATAGGTGAAGCCCATAATCCAGAGACACATTTGATTCCTCTTATATTGCAGGTGCCAAATGGAAAGAGAGAATATATATCTGTGTTTGGAAATGACTATGACACTAAGGATGGAACCTGCGTGAGAGATTACATTCATGTAAATGATTTGGCTCAGGCACATATTCTTGCTATGGAGTATCTTGCAAAGGGTGGAAACAGCGATATATTTAACCTGGGAAATGGAGTTGGATTTACTGTAAAAGAGGTAATAGATGTAGCACGTCAGGTTACAAATCATCCAATACCTGCTAAAGAGGAGCCAAGAAGAGCTGGAGATCCATCTACTCTTATAGCATCAAGCCAGAAGGCAAAGGATATATTAGGATGGAATCCAAAATACGCAGATTTACACACAATAATTGAAACAGCATGGAAGTGGCATAAAAATCATCCAAATGGTTATTAGTATAAGGAGGGTTTTGTTATGGATAAGCTAATATCAGAATTAGTAAGCTATGGTATGGAAAATGGACTTATCTCATGTGATGACAGGGTGTATGTAATTAATAGATTGTTAGAGCTATTTGACAAAAAGGAGTTTGTGTGGAGTGAGGAAAAGGTTAGACCAGTTCATCTTATCTTGTCTGACATAATGGAATATGCTTTAAAGCAGGGCCTTATGGAGGATGACACCATAACCTCAAAAGATTTATTTGATACAAAAATCATGGGATTAATTACTCCTATGCCATCACAGGTTAGAGGGAATTTTAAGGAACTTTATAATGAGAATCCTAAGTTAGCCACTGATTACTATTACAAGCTTAGTCAGGACACAAATTATATCCGAAGAGATAGAATAATTAAGGATGAAAAGTGGACAACTGATACAGAGTATGGAAAGATTGATATTACAATTAATCTGTCTAAGCCAGAGAAGGATCCTAGAGATATAGCTAAGGCAGCATCTGCCAAGAAAAATGATTATCCAAAATGCTTGCTTTGTGAGGAAAATGAGGGATATGCAGGTCATTTTTCATATCCGGCCAGACAAAATCATAGAATTATTCCTGTGCAGCTTTCTGGTTGTGATTACTACTTCCAGTATTCCCCATATGTATACTATAACGAGCACTGTATAGTATTTAATAAGGAGCACACTCCTATGAAGATAGATAGAGCTTTGTTTGGCAAGCTCTTAGACTTTGTGAGACAGTTTCCACACTACATAGTTGGTTCAAATGCTGACCTTCCTATAGTGGGTGGTTCAATACTAAGTCATGACCATTTTCAGGGTGGTTCTTATACATTTGCCATGGCTAAGGCACCTTATGAGTTTAAGTTTGATATAAAAGGCTATGAGGATGTGACAGCAGGCATAGTTAAGTGGCCTATGTCAGTTATAAGATTACAAAGTGAGAATCCAGATAGAATAGTTGAAGCTTCTGACCATATATTAAGTAAGTGGCGTAGCTACACAGATGAGGATGCATTTATCTATAGCCAGACTAACGGAGAACCTCACAATACTATTACACCAATTGCCAGAATGAATGGCAATATGTATGAGATGGATTTGGTGCTTCGTAATAATATAACCACTGAGGAGTGCCCTTGGGGAGTGTATCATCCAAATGAGAAGCTTCATCACATCAAGAAGGAAAATATAGGGCTAATAGAGGTAATGGGACTTGCAGTACTACCTGCAAGGTTAAAGAGTGAGATGCAGCTGCTTGCTGAAGCAATTGTGGCGGGTAAGGATATTCACGCTATAGATGAAATAGAAAAGCACGCTGACTGGGTGGATGAGTGGAGAGATAATTATTCTATTACCACTGAAAATGTTCATCAAATCATAAAGGATGAAATCGCAAAGGTTTTCGTTCAGGTATTAGAGTGTGCAGGAGTATATAAGCGCACAGAAGAAGGACAGGAAGCCTTTAAGAGATTTATATCTGTTTTGTAATTATTTTTTGAAAGTTTTTGGATAGGAGTTTAGTCATGTACCCAACCTACGAGACGAAAAACAAAGAAATATCCTATGAATACAAAAACTCTGTGCATGTGCCACCTCATTTGCATGAGGCGATTGAGGTGGTGTATGTTACTAAGGGAAGTGTGGAGCTAGGTGTTGGAAAAGAGCTTTATCATATGGATGAAGGGGATTTGGGGATAGTATTTCCTAATATGGTGCATCACTATCAGGTATTTACAGAAGGTACAAACAAAGCCATATACCTATTTATTGAGCCTTCTTTGTTGGTAGGACTACAAGAGGACTTAAAGAGGTATTGCCCGGAAAATCCGGTTATTCCAAAGAATAAGCTGCAAGATGACATTGTGTCAGCGATAAAAATGCTTACAAAAGCACAAGCAGTCAACTTCACCATGAGTCACGCCTATGCACAGATGATAATGGCGTATGTGGTAACCACAGTAAAATTAGTAGAGAAGGAATTGGTTAAGGATGATGATTTGATTTACAATGTGGTTTCCTATGTGGCAGCAAATTTTAGGGAGAGTATATATCTAGACAAAATGGCACTTGAATTGGGAGTAAACAAATATGTTTTATCCCGTATATTCGCTAAAACATTTCATTGTAGCTTTTGCAAATATATAAACAAGACCAGACTTAATTATGCAGTTTCCTATCTGGAGAATACAAATCTTTCAATTACCCAGGTTTCATTAGAGTGTGGGTTTGACAGTATAAGAACCTTTAATCGTGTATTTAAGGAAGAGTACAAGATGAGTCCTCGAGATTATAGAAAGTTTATTCAGGAAAGAAAACGAGAGGAAAGTAAATAAAAGTTTTAGAATAAATAGGCAGCCAGAGATGGTTGCCTATTTTGTTTGGAGAAGTGAATGAAATAAAGAAGAAAAGGCTAACTTACTGTTGACTAATTTGGCATTAGCACTAAAATTATAATATAAAGATACGCTACTAGGGAGAAATAATTATGGACAGACAAAGGAGTAAAAACTATATTTCGGTGGGGTTTAATCAGGAACAGTGGGAGCAAATATAAATATGAACAATAAGAAAAAAACAATTTTAATGGTGGCAGTTATTATTGTGGCTCTGTCAATTATTGCAGTGGTAGTATTAATTGCAAATAAAAAAGAGGTGTATCGACTAATTGCTATTGATTCCGTGGAAGGTACAGTAGAATTAAAACGTGAAGATGAGCCTGTGAAAATATTCAGTGGAATGCACCTAAAGTCAGGTGATAGAGTTGCTACAGGCGAAGCATCCAATGCACTTCTTTTAGCAGATGGAGATAAGCACATTTTGGCGGAGGAAAATACCGGATTTTCTATATCTGCTACAGGAAATGAGAAAAAAGGTGGTATTATCATTCATTTGGAATATGGTTCTGCCCTTATTACCATCGATAACAAATTAAACAAGGATTCCTCCTTTGAACTGGAAACACCCAATGCAATTCTTGGTGTTAGAGGTACTATTTTCAGAGCCACCTATGACAGAGATTTATTGTGCACAACAGTGGAGATTATAGAAGGTACAGTGGAAATTACATCAGAAAAGCAAGTAATTATGGGTAATGCCGGAGAAACCTATTATGTGGATTCACAAGGAGTAATTCAGGT
The DNA here is from genome assembly GCA_017463225.1 of Lachnospiraceae bacterium. Classification (GTDB taxonomy): domain Bacteria; phylum Bacillota; class Clostridia; order Lachnospirales; family Lachnospiraceae; genus Coprococcus_C. Next base: position 17,917 of record JAFTPO010000006.1, read on the forward strand.
AGGAACGCCAGATCAGGAGCAAGGGGAAAATCAGGGTACGAATGGTAGCTTGGAGATAGGAACGGATATTGAACCATTGCAAGGTGATGGTAACGGTCCATATGATTCAATACCACAGGCAGAATTTGAATCCCTATATTTGGTGGAAAGAATAGAGCTTACTCCAGAGAATTCACATGAGTATTTCCAGGTTATAGAGAAGGATGGAACCTACTATTTTGTCCTTAAGCCAGGATTTACAGCTTACGGTGATGGATATAGAGTTGTGTTAGATAATGGAAGTGAAGCAGCGGTTTCGGCAGGCGGGTCCAGATACCTTTTTGTTATGTCAGGTGAAGGTGACCCAAATGCTTGGATCAAAAGCTGGACTGCCAGTGGAACAATTATAAAGCACAGTATCCCTGATGAATTGTGGTTTAAAGCTGGTGATAAATATATTATTATGATTAAAATGGATAATGGTAATGTATTTACTATAGAAAGATAGTCTGTGAATAAATTATGCTGAGGATGATACGATAATGCTACACACCATCATAGACAATTTAATAATAGTTTTGCTAACACTACTATGTGTCTTTAGGTGTAGCAATCCTGCTTTATTTATAATAGTAGCAGGAGCTTTGATGGTGGTTACAACTATGACATCATTAGATGAGGATAGGGGGAAGCTTGCCATTATTATCAAGCTACTTGTTGTAGCTTTGTATGCATTTGTATCCCAAAGCTTGGTGGGGTTTGTTGCATTCTTCCTCCTAGACGAGTTGAAAAATCAGATTAGGCTTATTATGGCAGTAGTGACATATATGGTTGCTAATCTTTTGGTAATCAAAGAGTATGACACAGCCCATATTATAGTAGGAGCTATAATTCTTGCGGTTTTACTGACTATAGTGCTTGGCATAAAGCTTATGCTGGCCAAATCCGAGGAGCGAAAGATTGCTGACAAAAACATTCTTATGAAGTCAAATATCAGTGAGATGCATGAGAAGAGAGCCAACCGAGAGCTTCTTAAGCAAAGCTACTTGGCACAGAAGAATGCCAGACTTATGGAGCGTGAGAATATTAGTAGAAATATTCATAACAGCGTGGGACATTCCATAACCGCGGCGGTTATGACATTGGATGCGGCGGATATGCTCTATGATGTAAAGCCGGAGGATGCCAGAAAGAAAATGAATGAGGCCAATGAGCGTATTAGAGGAAGCTTAGAGTCTATCAGGCAGGCGGTTAGAGTTTTAGACAGTGAGACTGATGGAATCACAGCCTCTGACCTAAAGGCGGCTATGAAGGATATAGTTAAGGAATTTGTTATGGATACAAGCATTGAGGTGGATGAGATTTATCAGGAGCTTCCAGACGAGGTAAATGTATCTCATGAGCATAGCGAATTCCTGACCGGAGTTTTAATGGAGCTTCTTACCAATGGAGTAAAGCATGGGTCAGCCACATATTTTAAGGTGGTGTTAAAGGGTGATGCCGGCCATATTAGGTTATCAGTGGAGGACAATGGTAGTAGTGATTACAATGCTGAAAACAGTCGGCTAAAGCTACAGCAGGGTTTTGGACTTAAGAAGATAGTTTCTTATGTTCAAAGGTGTGGCGGAGAGGCTACATTTGCAAACGAGGATGGATTTAAGGCGGTTGTAGAGCTGCCTATGGAAATACTAAACAGTGAAGGTTAGTGGGTGAGAGAATATGTATAAGGTATTATTAGTTGATGATGAAAATCTGCTGTTGGACAGCTTAGAGATTATACTGTCCCTAAATGGCATGGAGATAGTGGGCAAGGCCAATGACGGCAAAGAGGCACTGGATATACTAGAGGGTACAGAGTGTGACATAGCCTTGGTTGATATCAATATGAAGGGCATGGGCGGAATCGAGCTTATAGGTCACATGAAGGAGAAGCATAAGCAGGTTAAGATACTTGTGCTTACCACATTCTATGATGATGACAATATAACCAAGGCCATAACAGGTGGAGCTGATGGATACCTTCTTAAAGACAGTGGTAAGGATACCATCCTTGGTGCTATCAATCAGATAATGGGTGGAGTTACGGTTCTAGACCAGAAGGTTATGCTTAGACTAACTCAGCTTATGAGCCAAGCCGGGACAGGGGTTAAGACAAGCATGGAAGCTGAAACAGAGAATACTAATGAAGGCGATAAATCACCTAACTTATCAAATCTAGCTCGGGATATAACTCAGAGAGAGCAGGAGATTTGCACTCTTATGGTGGAGGGCCTTACCAACAAGCAGATTGCCCAGAAACTTTATATCTCTGAGGGAACAGTAAAAAACTACATATCCAACATATACGATAAGACAGGAATTCACGATAGAGTCAAGCTTATAGTGGCTCTGAAGGAGGCCTAGTCATATGACTTAAATGTGGCTGCAGTCATAGGAAGAATATGACTGTGGTCACTTTTTTTGTTTTTAGCAATTGATATAATACAAACATAGATTGAATTCATGCTACAAGATGAGCTGATTGAATTCACATATCTAGATGTTTTATCGTAGAATTGAATCACTTAGAGGTGAATAATAATTACAAATTTCATATTAATCCTACAAGAATAAAACTAATTTGCAGGAAGAAGGAGAAGAAAAAATGAACAGCAAATTATCCGCATCAAAATTCATACGGAACAACAAAAAGCAGGTCTGGGTGCTGATTATAGCATTAGCACTATCATTTATGACCATGTACATTATAAACTTTTTATTTATGGCATCGGAGGTAAGCTTTAGACCTATGTGCTTGGAACAGCCTAAGAAGGTGGCCTTTATAAGTGTTAACTATGATACCTTTGGTATATCTATAGATGACTATGAAACTCTTGAGGAGGCTGCAGCAGCAGCTCAGGCAAGAAAAGACAAGTTTATGGAAGACTTAAAAGCCTATCCGGGAATCACAGATGCCTACAAAACTCAGGTTTTAAACTCTACCTATAACGGTATAGCAGGTGGTATTGGATATAAGTTTCCGCTGGTTGAAGTAGATATGATTGAACCATACCTAGACCATATGGGAGCAAAGCTTGTAGAGGGTAGACTTCCGGAAGGCGCAGGTGAGATACTTGTTGACACCAAGGTATTAAAGAATCAGGAGTGTAAGGTGGGAGACTACTTTAAGGAGGAGTCCTACGGCAAGAACTTTAAGATTGTGGGAGCTCTTGAATCAGATAATTTTACCACTATCGGAACTCCACAGGGCTTTAACAACACAGGCTGGTACATAGTGGTGCTTTGTGATGAGGAGCACTGTGATATGTCAGTTGTAGTTGAGGAGCTAGGGGGAAAGTTTACTGCCTGGGATGAAGTATTTGATGTAAATGCCTGGAAAGATTTGTATGACAATGATTTGGTGGGTGTCTTAGAGGATATGATCTCAGGAATCCTTATAGTTATAACTGTGTTCCTTACTATAGCAATCGTAGTGGCTTATGTATCATTTATGAGAAGCAGGGTAAATGAATACTGTCTCTACTCATCCATAGGATATTCCAGAAAAGCTATCTATTACATGATGATGAGGGAGCTTGGGATGATATTTGGTATAAGCATGGTAATAGGAGCAATTATTAGTATAGTAGCTATGATACTTTTAGGAGAGAATTTGCTGGCTTACCTAGGTCTTAGCTATAAGATGTTTTATCCTGATCAGATTGTGAAGATAATAGCTGTTTTCGCAGCTATAGTGGGTGTGCTTCAGATACCGATTTTAGCCACACTTTATAAGATTAAAACCATAGATATGATAGAGGAGTAGGAGGAAGATTATGTTTGAGATAAATGATATTAGCATGATATATGATATGGACACAGAGGAGAAAATGTACGCCTTAGATGGCTTTAACCTTAAGCTTCCGGATACAGGCTTGGTAGGAGTAATAGGTCCTAGTGGAAGTGGAAAGAGTACCCTTATGTACTGTATGTCAACCCTTAAAAGTCCTACCGAAGGTAGTATAATTTACAATGACAGAGAGCTCACCACTCTTTCTAATAAGGATAGAGAAAATCTAAGAAGAAATGAATTCGGCTTCATATTCCAGAAGCACTACTTAGTTCCATATATGAATGCTATGGACAATGTAGCTGTAGCCGGTACAGGAAATGTTAAGGATATTAAGGAGAAGGCTGCAGAGTATCTTAAGACTTTAGGCTTAAAGGAGCGAGAATTTAAGAAGAAGCCTGCCAAGCTTTCAGGTGGACAGTGCCAGAGAGTGGCTATAGCAAGGGCAATGATTAACGACCCAAAGGTTATATTTGCAGATGAGCCAACAGCATCCCTTGACCATGAGAATGCATTTAATGTTATGAAGATACTTAAGAAATATTCTAAGGATAGATTAGTAATAGTTGTAACTCACGACAGGTCAATACTTAGTGATGTGGATATGACTGTGGAGATGTGGGATGGAAAGCTTAGCCAGGTCACAACAGCATCCCAAAAGGAAGAAGGAGAGGAATAATATGAGGGACATAAAACCATTTTCGTCAATTTATTATATACGAGAAAATAAGGGTCGTGCCTTTATAGCTATGTTTATGATGTTTCTTACAGTGGGAATGTTAATTGCGGGAAATTATATTTACTCTCTGTACTGGACCTTTGAGCCGGAGATTAAGTTTAATGATAAGGTGATTTCTGCAGAGTATCTATCTATAGATGAAACAGGAGAGGATTTTAAGTCATTCTTAGAGGATGTAAGAGCAGATGAAAAGCTAAAATGTGTAACTAGAACAGGGCGAGGATTTTCATCTATGCTTCATAACTCGGTGTTAAATCTTCCTATAGGTGGTGATTCTTATACCTTTAATTCTGTGGAGGATATGGAAGCTGTCCTTTCTCATGTTGGAATTAAAGGAGATTTCTCTAACTGTAAGAATCGCAGTGTGGTACTAAGTGAGGAGTTTGCCAAGGATAAGGGCATAGAGCTTGGGGATGTAATAGGACCGGAGTTTGATGAGGATTTGAGTGCAGAGTGGACAGTGGACGCCATTATTCCCGGTGGGGGATTTGCAAGCTTTTACATATATGAGGATGATGAGTCAAATCATGCCAGAGCATATATTTATAGTGATACTATGGAAGGGCAGGAGCTTCGTGCTTACCTAATAAATATGTTGGGAGACAGACAGGTAGAGATAAAAAGACATTTTAAGGAGGACATAGACGAGCAGTTTAGAGCATATTTTGTAATATTCTATGCGGTGGTTATCCTTATAGCTGTGGTGCTTGCAGTGATTGTTAACTCAGTTGTAACAGGTCAGTATATGAAGCGAATCTACGAGTTTGGAGTGTACAGAGCTTTAGGCAGAAGTAAGAGAGAGGTAAAGACTAAGGTGGCAGCAGAGATAATCGGTATGAATGTAATGGCGTGTGCCGTAGGAATTGGAATAAGCTCAATATTTACCTACCTTATCAATGAGCTTTTATACATACCAACAGGAAGATATCTGCTTTACTTTTCAGACCTTGGCATAAAGGGATTTTTACTCTGTGACCTGCTGGTAGTTATACCACTTGTTTTAAGCAAGGGTAGGATGATGTGCAAGGCGGATGTGACAGAGTTTTAGGGGAAATGTGAATAAGAGATTATATACAAGTAGGCAACCGTGGGAGGTTGCCTATTTTTTACTGTAATTATAAGATTACTAAAGGGATAATTAGATATTGACTAATTTGTTGTAATAACTAAAATTATTATATAGATTTATGTTTTTTGGAGGTGTAAATATGAGGAAAAGACTTTTAATAATCATGATGATATCATTACTGGCTCTTTCTGCTTGTGGAAAATCAGAGGAAGGAAAAGGTACAGAGGCAAATCAAACTAGCACAGAGGTTACAACGCAAGCTACGGAAGCAACCACAGAGGCTACATCAGAGATGACAACAGAATCCGCAACAACTGCTGAGGCAACTACTGAGGCTATTGATTATTCTGATAGACTTGTTGCTTATGAACTTACAGAAACTGATAATCCTTACGTCAATGAGCTTCTTAATATGTCTGGAGAATATACAGACAGTGTAGATAATACTGGTACATATCACTATCAGATACCGCAGTTTAATGCTACCTCTGACAGCGCAAAAGCCTTGAATCAGAGGATAGAGGCTGACTTGTACAAGATAGTTGAAAACGAGATTATAAATATGGATGGAGGGTTTTCACTGATATGCTATAGCCTAACCTATGAGATATTTCAGTATGGAGACATAGTTGCAATAGTAGCTACAGCACCATATCCAAATGATTGTAAATATTATTACGCTTACACCTATGACTTTGAAAATGATAAGGAAGTAACTAACACGGAATTACTTGCTATGAATAACATGACTGCTGATGGATTTGTGGAAGAGGCTTGTAGAATGGAAGAGGGGCATTTTATGAGTATGGCAAATAGTGTTGGAATTACAGAACCAGAGGAAATAGAGTTTTATCTGGAGCCAGCAAGAGAGGATACAACAGCAGACCTTCCTATGTACTTAGATGAAAATGGCGTGTTAAATGTATACGTTCCATTTCCATCTGTGGCAGGTGCGTCATATTATTATACTTTGTGTGAATTTTAAAGAAAATTTATAAAAACTCTTGACTGTAAACCTTGTTTATACTTTACAGTGAGCCCATAGAAAGGGAAATGGGAGGTATTTCTTATGAAGATTAAAGAAGTTGAAGAGTGTTTACAAGTTCCAAGAGCGACCATAAGATTTTATGAAAAGGAAGGCTTGATAAAGCCCCAAAAAGGAGAAAATGGTTATCGGGAATATAGTGACTATGATATTTTGATTCTCAAGAAGATAATTGTTTTGAGAAAACTTGGCTTTTCCGTGGCTGATATTGAGGGAAATAGGCTGGTTAGTATTCCCAAAGCTATATTTTTAGTGATTATTAGCGTACTGATATTCGGACTTATGCAATGTTATTTTGATGGAGTATGGAATATTAGAACCTTCGCAGAGGGTCTTAAAATGCTCCTGGCGATAATAATATTGGAAATTATCGTGGGAATACCAATATATTTTGCAGGTAAGAAGAATCCAGATGTGATAAAGAATAGAGGAAAAATCAAACTAATAATATATACAGGAATGCTTTTGCTTTTTGTAGTGTTAATAATGCTTTTAGTTTATATATAATCAAGCTTTGGCATTATTATAAGATGTTTAGATGTAGAGGAAAGTATATGAAACGCTTACTGAAAATACAAATTATGATAATGACTTTGATAATGCTAGCAGGTTGTGGAAAGGATAAAAATGAATTCCATGAGTCCACACAAACCACAGCACAGGAGCAGACTGAAATTACAGAGAATATTTCTGACACAGATCAAGCCTACTGGACTCTCCGCGGCAGTGACCGAACCGGCTACGTATCAGTTCCTTACAATTGGGCGGAGGAAGAGTACGAATACGAGTTTGAGGGCAATTACTCCCTTATGTTAATTAGTCCGGAGCGTAATGCCATGGTTTCTCTTATAGAGAATAATTATGGCTACGATCCTAAACAGTATGACAGTCAGGAGCCGGCGGAGTATATTATGGAGGCATATGTGGCACAATATGAATCACAGGGTGGTGCTCATATGGGCTCAGATACTGTTGAGCTTGCAGGATATACATTTTATAAGTCCACAGACTGTTACCCTGCAGGAAGCTACGCAGAATATGACTATTATTTATATACCTATGTTGCATTTACAGGAGACAGATTCTATACCATAGTGATAGAGGGAGAATTAGGTGCCATATCTGAAATAAGTATAAAAGTAGAGGAAAGCTTCTCTGAAAGCAAACTACAGCTTCAATAAAAGCATATGAAGGAGTAAGCAGTGCAATATTTAATATCATTTTTAGAGGGAATAATTACATTTATCTCACCGTGCCTTTTGCCTATGCTACCTATTTATATATCTTACTTTGCAGGTGGCGGAGAGAGAACGGTGAAAAAGACATTGTCAGGAGCCTTAGGCTTTGTGCTGGGATTTACCACAGTTTTTGTAGCTATGGGAGCATTGGCGGGAACTCTGGGAAGATTCCTAAGCAGATACCAAATGGCTGTAAATATTATCTCAGGTCTAATAGTTATAATATTTGGATTGAATTTCCTGGGAGTGTTTAAGCTAAATATATTTAAGGGCTCAGGCAGAGAACTGAAAAGCTTAAGTATGGGTTTTGGCTCAGCTGTGCTGTTTGGAGTAATATTCTCTTTGGGATGGACTCCTTGTGTGGGAGCATTTCTTGGCTCAGCCTTGGTAATGGCTTCACAGCAGGGACAGGTGCTAATAGGGATGGGAATGCTGCTTTCTTACTCCATAGGATTAGGCATTCCTTTTGTAATCAGTGCAGTGCTTATTGACAAGCTGAAAAGCACCTTTGATTTTATTAAGAGGAACTATAAGGTAATTAATACAATAAGCGGAGGTCTGCTTATTGTAATCGGAATTCTTATGGCTACAGGGCTTATGGGAAGATTTATAAATTTGTTTAGCTAGGAGAAGAATATGGAAAAACAGGATGAGACAAATGTTAATACTGAAAATCAAAAAACAGCTTCAAGTAAGCCCATAGGTCTTATAATAACATTGGTAGCTTTGGTCGTACTTATAGCAGGTGCATCTATATTATATAAGAAGTTGGGAGATGATGTTGATGTATCTCAGCTTAAAACCGAAGCCACCACATCAGAAGCTACTGATAATACTACGTCTACAGCAGATAAGCAGGAGAATGCTCAGACTGGGACTGAGAGTGCGGGTGCTGAAGCCCAAGATAGCGAGGAGCTAACTACTGCACCGGATATAACATTTTACGACTTGGAGGGAAATGCCCACAAGCTTT
>JAFTPO010000007.1 GCA_017463225.1 Lachnospiraceae bacterium
TACCATATCCTCGAATATCGCAACCTGCGGAGAGGAATATATATCAGATAAGACCAACAGCCTTATCTATCAGGTCACAGGAGAGCAAAACCTGGTAACAAGTGTAATAAGCGGTATGGTAGGAAATGGCTTCGTCAATGGTGTGAAGCTGGAGATAGAGGATGTAGGAAGATTAGATATAGACCCATCTGTGGATTATGATGTGGATTTCCAAAATAATTCTGTTATAATGGATGTGGAAGCCAAGGATGTGCCGGTAAAGAGTGTTGGTGAGGGTGGTAGTGTTACAAATGGTTATTCGGGAGAAGAGTGGTGTAGATATTTTAGAGAAACTTATGGAAATGATAATGTGACGTGGGAAAATGCAACTCCGTCTCAATTGGCAAGAAGTTGGCAAGGTTCAGGCAAATATCCAGGTATTGATGAATATACCGATATTACCGTTAATAAAGGATCTATTTTGTATAGAGGAGAACCGAATGGTACTGAATATTTCACGTCCTTGGATGCCATTGAACAATCAAGAAGAGATGCAACAACAATATTTGAGGGACTACAAGTAGAAAAAAATCCTATACATGGTTATAGGGGGGAAATGCAAGGATATCTGTTTAATGAAGATGTTGCAAGTGCATATGGAATTACAAATGCAAATCCTCAATATGGAAAGGGTGGATTACCACAATATTACGTTCCTGATGTACAAGATTTAATTGATAAAGGAATTTTAATACCTGTGGATAATATTAAGTTAAATAAATAAGGAGTTAAAAATAAAATGAATATTAGTAAAGGAATCATAAAAGTTGCAAATGATTTGATTATTTCTCCCAATTTTACGTTCGAGCATTTTAAGGAAACAGATTTCTATAAAAATCAAGATGGCATCAGAATTATATATTTAGATGGAATGCAAGTTATAGAAAATAGGAGATACTTGGTGAGTATATTCTTCAGAAACGGGAAGATATATATGTTATCTTTAATTTGTTGCGATGAGGAATATTCTGAGAAAGATGAGTCGAAAAGAAAAGAACTACATGACAAAGTTTTGCAGGAGTTTGGAATTTCTGGGGATGGTAAATTTGAGTGGGGAGAAATTGAGTCGGTCTATGATAAGCGAAGTAATATTAGTAGTATTAATGTATTATATTATTAGCTTAATATACGGATTTTGTTTTATTGTATGAACATTTACAGGATATCCAATAATTAATATGAAGTGGTTAACAGTTTCCCAATAAAACGAGGTGATATAAGAAATGAATTTAGAGCGAATATTAGCTATTTTGACAGATGGTATTATATATTCAGATGATGGTGCTTGAGATTACTCAAGATTACCTATTGGTGGTATGGAATTCAAAACAGAGTACTTAAACACTAACAACATAAGAGATTCATAACGTAGATGGTTAATGAGAACATAGATGAAAATAACAATTCGTCAAAATTTACTTAGGAGAAACAACTTTTATATGAATGCTGAGAATAATTATATTATGACAAGGAGAAAAATTAATGAAAATCTGTGAAAAATGTGGAACTCACAACAGTGATTCCAGAACAAAATGTGAAGAGTGTGGAGGCAAGCTTAGACAGCTAGAGGAGTGGGAGCTTCCTAAGAAGAAAAAAACGGTTGTTCTTAGCAAGCTGATGATTGTGTTAATGAGTATAGGAGCTGCGCTGGCTATAGCATTGCTGTATATTTTGGCTAAGTACGTAGTATTTATAGGAGGATATGATACTGATAGAGAGGCCGCATCCACATACCTAAAGGCATACTATTCAGATGATACCAGAACCTGTGAAAAAAGCATGGCTCCATATACTGACTATATAGTTATAATTTCCGAAGGAACATGGGGAGATTTCCATAGCATTGGAGAGTCTCAGCCATATTCAGACAGTGAATTAGAGAATCTGAAAGAAGATGCAGGCATATATTCGTTGCTTATTCAGGATGCTGCCTATGTACAGTTTAGAAGTAACGTATCTGACATGTATGGAAATGAAGGCGTAATAGAGGCTTATCTTACAGTTGTAAAATACAGAGGAAAATGGTTTGTAAGCCCTTATCAGATTGAAAAATATGAGAGGTAGTTATGGGAGTATATTATAAGTCTAACACGTTTAAGAACAAAAAGGGTATGACTGTTGTAGCCATACATTGCAGTGGCTGTAACAATGAGAGAAACTGGCACCTGATGAGCTACACTAATTGGTTTTCCCTTCTTGTAATCCCGTTATTTCCTACCAGTAATGTGAAGTATCTGGAGTGTCCATGCTGTCATAAGCAGATAGAGGTTCACAAGGGCAATAAGGAGAAAATTGAAAGACTATTTGATAAGGCTATATTATGGGACAAAAGAGTATATTACTCACATGAATTGTTGTAGGTATCCGGGATGAATAAAAGTAAGATAATCATTACAATTCTAATAGATATAATCGCAATTGCAGCTTTTGCGCTAGGCATATATGCTCTTATGTTTAAGGATTTAAACCAGCTACAGAGCAACATAGCCACAGCTGTCTGTGTGATTTCATTGCCTGTGTTTTTCTACAGCATATTTACCCAACTCACCTTTAAGAAGTATGGAGATATGCAGAAGCAGGATGAGAAGCGCTGGGATAGGGAAGAGAGAGAAGAAAAGGAAGAGTCCGCTAAAATGTAGCGGACTCTTCCTTTTCTTCTCTATGAAACACACTACTTTCTCTAACCTCTAAGTGGTGAGGTACGATAATTTTAGTGGCCATAAGATTAGGATTCTCTATATGATTAATCATTTGTGATGCGGATTCAATTCCCAGCTGGTAAGAGTTTACATCTATGGATGTAAGCTTTGGTGTGGCAAGCTTAGCTATAAGTGAATTGTTAAACGATACTATAGCTATATCCTCTGGTATCGAAAGCTTAAGCTCTTCACATATATCCTCCAAGGTAAATGCAAGTATGTCATCACATACCACTATGGCTGATGGTCTTTCATCACTGGTAAGAAGCTCCTTGATAGCCTTTATCTGATCCTTTTGCTTGAAAGGAAGCTCCTGGCAGTACTTAGGATTGATAGTAATGCCGTTAATGGTAAGAGCCAGCTGGTATCCGGCACGTCTATCAGCTGAAAACATTAAGCTGTTGTCGCCTCCTAGGTAGGCGATTTTTTTATGTCCCTGTTTAATAAGATGCTCTGTAGCCTCCTGGGCTGCCAAAATATTATCGTTATCTATGTATATGGTTTGATTGATGTTCTGATATGCCTTTCCTATTAGAACATATAAAAAGCCTTCGTTATATAGATGATTGATAACAATATCATCCTGCTTGGAGTAAAGTACGATAAAACCATCTACCTGGCCACTACGAGACATTGTCTTTATTACAGACAGAAGCTCTTCCTCTGTGTTTCCTGTAACCACTGTATTTATATATTGCTTTTGGTTACAGAATGAGCTAATACCCCTAATTGCTTCAAGGTAAAAGGAATTCTCGTAGGTTTCTCTGGCTGAAGGTGGAAGTACAATCCCTATGGTTCTAGAGTTTTGACTGGCAAGATTGCTGGCTTGAAAATTTGGCTCATAGCCAAGTTTTTGCATAGCTTGTCTAACCTTTTCCTTAGTTTCTTCGCTTATGGAAGGGTGGTCCTTGCAGGTTCTTGACACTGTGGAAGGCGAAACGCCTGCTAATTGAGCCACATCCTTTATAGTAACTGCCATAATATCCTCCTAAATATTGTAATTCAAAATAATTGCCATAAAATATTATATGTAAAGAAAACATATATAAGTGTATAATAGGTTTATACTGAGTATTTTATGCAAACAAAAATCAAAAGTCAATCAAATTGCGCAAAAGTTTCGTGAATCAGTGCAAACGTTTGCGCAAAAATCTGTAAAAATATAGAAAAAAATTGAAAAACAAGGAAAAAAGGGGTTGCAATTCTCAAAATACCGTATTATAATCAATGCAAACGGTTGCATAGAATTGCACAAAGTTGCGTAAATAAAAAGGAGGAGAGAACAATGAGTGCAAATAGTTTATCTATTGTATCACCAGTGAATGGAAAAGCAATTCTACTTGAGAATGTGCCAGATGATGTTTTTTCACAGAAAATACTTGGTGATGGATGTGCAGTAATTCCTAGTGATGGAAGCTTTGTATGTCCTGTAGATGGAGAGGTGGTATCTGTGGCGGATTCACTTCATGCTATAGGCTTTGTGACAGAGGATGATGTGGAGCTTTTGGTTCACATAGGAATTGATACTGTTAAGCTTGAAGGTCAGGGCTTTAAGGTACATATTAAGGAAGGCGATAAGGTAAAAAAGGGTGACCTTGCGGTGGAGGTTGATCTTGAACTGCTTAAGGAAAAAGGACTTAACACTGTAACCCCTGTTATTATCTGTGGAGGAGCGGACGAATTACATATGACGCAGATTGAGGGAGAGGTTAAGGCAGGTAAGACAGAATTATTAAAACTTTCAGTTGAAGATGAGCAGACTGATGATAGCAAGGTGGAAGCTAATCATATACAGACTGCTACAAATGACTCAACAGAAAGCAAATCAGAATCAAAGTCTAAGGCTGAGAAAGAAGCTAAGAAGACAAATGGCAAGTTTAACTTCGATTTCCTTCAAAAGCTTGGTAAGGTGCTTATGGCAGTTATCGCTGTAATGCCTGCGGCAGGACTTATGATAAGTCTTGGAAATGTTATTCAGATGGCAGCAGGAGACCCGGGATTTATAATGACAGTTGGAACAGTTATGGCTAACATAGGTTGGGCTATAATTAATAACCTTCATCTTTTGTTTGCAATAGCAATAGGTGGTTCCTGGGCTAAGGAGAGAGCCGGTGGAGCATTTGCAGCAGCTATAGCCTTTGTGCTTATAAACTGTATAACAGGTCAGATATTTGGCGTTACCAGCGCTATGTTATCAGATGCTGAGGCAGTGACTCACACGTTGTTTGGTAAGGAAATATTAGTAAATGGATACTTCACATCAGTACTTGGTGCACCTGCTCTTAATATGGGTGTGTTCGTGGGAATTATCTCAGGCTTTGTAGGTGCTGTTGCATATAACAAGTACTATAACTTTAGAAAGCTTCCTGATGCATTATCATTCTTTAACGGTAAAAGATTTGTTCCTATGGTAGTTATTCTATGGTCAGTGATTGTATCACTTGTAATAGCAGTTGTTTGGCCTGAGATTCAGTCAGGAATCAATGCGTTTGGTGTGTGGATAGCAAACTCTGCTGATACATCACCGATTCTTGCACCATTTGTATACGGTACATTGGAAAGACTGCTTCTTCCGTTTGGATTGCATCATATGCTCACTATACCTATGAACTACACATCCTTTGGTGGAACTTATATCATTCAAACAGGTATCAATATGGGAACAGAAGTATACGGACAGGATCCACTTTGGCTTGCGTGGGTGACAGACCTTATAAATTATAAAAATGCGGGCGATATGGTTGCATACGAGACACTTCTTAACACAGTTACTCCGGCAAGATTTAAGGTTGGTCAGATGATTGGTGCTACAGGACTTCTTCTTGGATTTGCCCTTGCTATGTACAAGAGAGTTGAACCGGACAAGAAGAAAAAGTATCGCTCAATGTTTGTATCAACAGTTCTTGCAGTATTTTTAACAGGTGTTACAGAGCCTCTTGAGTTTATGTTTATGTTCTGTGCTATACCTCTTTATCTGGTATATGCAGTTCTTCAGGGAATAGCCTTTGCCATGGCAGGTATTATAGATTTAAGACAGCATTCTTTTGGAAATATTGAATACATAACCAGAATTCCTATGTCATTAAAAGCGGGTCTTTCAGGTGATGTAATAAACTTTATAATTTGTGTGGCTATATTCCTTGTGGTTGGATTCCTGGTAGCATACTTTATGATAGGAAAGTTTAAATTTGCAACTCCTGGACGTCTTGGAAACTATACAGATGAGGGTGAAGAGATAGGTGAGACTATTGCAACTTCTGAAAATTCAGCTTCTGCTGCAGGTGCTTCATCACAGGCAGAAAGAATAATCGGTCTTTTGGGAGGTCGTGAAAATATAGTTTTGGTCGATGCGTGCATGACAAGACTTAGAGTGACAGTTAAGGATATGTCTATGGTTAAGGATATTGCTGATTGGAAAGCTGAAGGAGCACTGGGACTTATTAAGAAGGGCGACGGTGTTCAGGCAGTATACGGACCAAAGGCAGATGTATTAAAGTCAGATATTAACGATATATTATAGATTCTTTGAAATGAGGAATTAGTATGAAGCTTATCACATTAAACACACACAGCTTAATAGAAGATGCTTATGATAGTAAGCTTAAAGAATTCGTTCACGTAATCCTTCGGGAACAGCCAGAGATTTTTGCTCTGCAGGAGGTGAATCAGTCTCTGAATATGCCAGAGACTGACGCAGACCTTCTTGGCTTTGTTCCTTGTGAAGATTTGAATATAGTGCTAAGAAAAGATAATCATGCTTTAAGTGTAGCCAAACTGCTTAATGAGGCAGGCCTAAATTATTACTTTACCTGGATACCTATAAAGTTGGGATATGGTATTTATGAAGAGGGCTTAGCTATATTTTCTAAGTCACAGATTGTGGATTCAAGACAGTGCTTTATAAGTGGAATAAGGGATTATAACAATTGGAAGACTAGAAAAATGCTTGGTATTAAGGTTGCTGCTTATGAGAATATATGGTTTTACACAGCGCACCTTGGATGGTGGGATGATGAGGAGGAACCATTTAAGAATCAGTGGAATATGGTTACAGAAGCTATAGACGAGGTTAGACTTCCAGACGAGTCCTACTACATCTTAGGAGATTTTAATGCTCCTGACAGGATAAAGGGAGAAAGCTATGAATATGTTAAGCAGTCGGGTTGGTATGATACCTACCAATTGGCAGAGAATAAGGATGATGGAATCACCGTGGGACAGGTAATTGATGGATGGCATGATAAGGTTGATGCTTCGTCAGCAGAAGCTGAGGGAATGCGACTGGATTATATATGGTGTGATAAGAATATAAAGGTTAAAACAAGTAACGTGATTTGCAACGGTAAAAAATATGAGGTGGTGTCAGATCATTACGGAGTGATGATTGAAACCTATGATAACTAGGAGGTTACAGGATGGCTAGAACAACAGGTGTGCTATTACCTATATCAAGTCTTCCATCAAAATATGGAATAGGCTGCTTTTCAAAAAGCGCATATGATTTTGTGGATTGGCTTAAGGCGGCAGGGCAGTGCTATTGGCAAATACTTCCTCTAGTGCCTACAAGCTATGGAGATTCGCCATATCAATCATTTTCTACTTATGCAGGCAATCCATACTTTATAAGCTTAGAGGCTTTGATAGAAGAGGGAGTGCTGACTGAGAAAGAATGTGATAGTGTAGATTTTGGTGATGATGAAGCGAGTATAGATTATGAAAAAATGTATAAGGGTAGATATAAACTCTTAAGACTTGCTTATGAGAGAAGTAATGTGAGTCAAAACGAAGCTTACAATAGATTCGTGGATGAAAATTCCTGGTGGCTTAAGGATTACGCTCTGTTTATGTCCGTAAAGAATATCTTTGATGGAAAGTCATGGAATGAGTGGGCTGAGGATATTAGACTTAGATATGACTATGCTATGGATTACTATCGTAGAGAGTGTTACTTTGATATAGAATTTCATCAATATATGCAGTTTAAATTCTATGAGCAGTGGATGAAGCTCAAGAGTTATGCAAACTATAATGGTGTTAGAATTATAGGAGATATTCCAATATATGTTGCCATGGACAGTGCTGATGCATGGGCTCATCCGGAGCTGTTTCAGCTGGATAAGGATAATGTACCGTTAGCTGTAGCAGGGTGTCCGCCGGATGGATTTTCAGCTACAGGTCAGTTATGGGGTAATCCGCTATATAACTGGGAGTATCACAAAAACTCAGGCTATGCATGGTGGATGGAGAGACTGGGATACGTATTTAAAATGTATGATGTGGTTAGAATAGATCATTTCAGAGGCTTTGATGAATACTATTCCATACCATATGGAGCAAAAAATGCTATGAACGGTCACTGGGAAAAGGGACCGGGTATAGATTTATTTAACCGTATGAAGCAGGTGCTTGGAGATAGAGAGGTTATCGCTGAGGATTTGGGATATGTGACAGATTCAGTTAGATGGCTTGTGTCAGAAAGCGGATTCCCGGGTATGAAGGTATTTGAGTTTGCCTTTGACTCTAGAGATTCAGGAAGTGCAAATGACTATCTTCCACATAACTACATACCTAACAGTGTGGTATACTCAGGAACTCATGATAACGAGACCTTAAAGGGCTGGTTTGAGGCAATTTCAGATGAGGAAAGACAGATGGCAAGAGATTACATTTGCGATTATCATACTCCTGATGATAAAATATACTTAAGCTTTATATCAACCATACTTATGAGCAAATCAGACCTTAGTATAATTCCTATGCAGGATTATCTTGGACTGGATAATACTTGCAGAACTAATACCCCATCAACTGTTGGTGAAAATTGGAAGTGGAGAGTTACTGATGAGCAGCTTTCAACAAAGCTAAGAGATAAACTGCGAGAATTGGCTATGAGATATGGTCGTATGGGATGGCAGTGGTAATAATTTATGAATAATTACTCATACTGTATATAATATTGCTTGGTGCATTAATTGGATTAATAAAGTTTATAAAAAAAGAAAGTGAGGAACAAAATTATGAAGGAATTTAGTTACATTATCAAGGACGAAATCGGTATTCATGCAAGACCTGCAGGTCTTTTGGCTAAGGAGGCAAAGGCATTTGCTTCTAAGATTACCATTGAGGCAAATGGCAAGAGTGCTGACGTTACCAGACTTATGGCAGTTATGGGACTTGGAGTAAAGACTGGAGCTGAGGTTGTTATTAAGGCAGAGGGCGATGATGAGGATGTAGCAATCGCAAAGATGCAGGAGTTTATGTCTGCAAATCTGTAGGATTTATAGTGTATATATAAATTAAGATAAGGTGGTTACTATGGAGCAATATGAAGGAAAGAGCATATATAACGGAATAGCCATAGGAAAGATTTGGTTCTATGAGAAAAGTGAGCAGCAGGTTAAGAGAGTTAAGATAGATAATGCTGATGAGGAGATAAAAAGATATGAGAAGGCAAAGGAGATTGCCATAGCTCAGTTAAATCAACTGTATGATAAGGCAGTTACAGATGTAGGTGAGGCAAATGCCATGATATTTGAGGTCCATGCTATGATGCTGGAGGATGCAGACTATAATGATTCTGTGTATAACATCATACAGACTGAAAATGTTAATGCAGAGTATGCAGTTGCAACTACAGGAGATAATTTCTCTGTAATGTTTGCTGAGATGGAGGATGAATATTTCAAGGCCAGATCTGCAGATGTTAAGGATATATCTGAGAGAGTTATAGCAGCCTTAGCAGGAGTTGATACGGATGCAGGAGATATGGATGAGCCTGTAATAGTTGTTGCAGAGGACCTTGCACCAAGTGAGACTGTCCAGATGGATAAGACAAAGCTATTAGGCTTTGTTACAAGACTTGGTTCATCTAACTCTCACACTGCAATTCTTGCCAGAACTATGAACATACCAGCTTTAATTGGAGTGGACATAGACAGTAGCTGGAATAACAAAATGGCTATTATAGACGGTAGAAAGGGATTACTTTATGTGGAGCCTGATGAGGTGACTCTTGCGGCTTATAAGGCAGAACAAAAAAAGGATGAGGAAGCAAGAGAGCTACTTAAAAATCTAAAAGGGCTACCTGACGAAACTCTGGATGGAAAACACATAAAGCTTTATGCAAATATCGGAAGTGTGGCAGATGTGGCAAATGTGTTGGCCAATGATGCTGCAGGAATAGGACTTTTTAGAAGTGAATTCTTATATCTGGAGAAAACAGACTATCCTACTGAGGAGGAGCAGTTCGCTATATATAAAACTGTTGCTCAGAATATGGCAGGCAGGAAGGTTGTTATAAGAACACTTGACATAGGCGCTGATAAGCAGGTGGATTACTTTAATATGGACAAGGAAGAAAATCCTGCCATGGGCTATCGTGCCATAAGAATATGTTTGGATAGAATTGACATATTTAAGACTCAGCTAAGAGCCCTTTACAGAGCCTCAGCCTTTGGAAATATTGCAATTATGTTTCCTATGATAATCTCTCTAAGTGAGGTTAAGAGAATAAAGGAAATCTGTGAGGATATAAAAGCCGAGCTTAAAGAAAATGGTATAGAATATGGAGAGGTGGAGCTGGGAGTAATGATAGAGACTCCGGCAGCAGTTATGATAAGTGATGAGCTGGCTAAGGAGGTGGACTTCTTCAGTATAGGAACCAACGACCTTACTCAGTACACTCTGGCTATAGACCGCCAGAATTCAAAGCTTGACAGTATCTACGATTCCCACCATCCTGCGGTTCTTAAGATGATTAAGATGGTAGCAGATAACGGACACGCAGAAGGTATCTGGGTTGGAATCTGTGGCGAGCTGGCTTCAGACACCACTCTTACAGAAACCTTCATCAAAATGGGCATAGACGAGCTATCCGTCTCACCAGGCTATGTCCTCCCTATCAGAAAAATCATAAGGCAAACGCGAAGAGGAAAATAAAAACGGTGATGTGCCAATAAACTATCGTACGACCGCGTCAGGGAATAACTTTAATCGAAGCTGTGCCAAAAACTTCATCCCCACCGCGCCAGGGTAAAACGAAGCTGACCGTCATAGTGTCAGCGGAGTTTTATCCCTAGGCAGGTGGGCCGGTAAAGTACGTTGCACAGCTTCGATTCATATATCCCTAGGCAGATCGGAAAACAAGTTAATTTGCGCATCACCGTTTTATTAGAATCCTACTTCGCGATTTCTATGGTGTCAGCCCATGCCAACACATCTTCGGACAGCCTCTCGTAATCCTTTGATTTGAATACAAACTGACATACCCAGAAGGAGTTATCACCTTCAAATATACAGTGAATATATGAATACTTTGCTCCGTTAGCTGTTTGAGATGTAGTAAAGTAGTAATAGTTGTCTCTCTGGTTAAGTGCCACGCCTTGAGCAGCGTTTAGTGAGTGAATCTCCTTCGCATAATCCTGTAGAGAGATAATCTCATATCCGGCTAACTCAAGCTGCTCCATAGTTTCCTCTCTGGCAGTAAAGGATACATCCTCACTGGCTGCGTAGAGCTCATAGTTTGATGCTTTACGCTGGGTAAAGCTTTCGTCCAATGTGATAGAAATCTTTGGAGTGGAGAAGTTCATAGGGTTTGGAGAGCAACCGGTTAAGGTGCACATTAGCAAAGTTAAAACTAAACATAAAACCAAAGAGGTTTTAAAGCTTTTTGTAATATTATTTCTCATCATAAATACCTCCTAGGAATTAGTATCGTTTCTCTGGGCTTTGCCCTCTTCTATAAATGCGGATATATCAACCTTGGTAGACTTCAGTATGGATGCCAGTCTTGCATCCTCTTCAGCCTTGATCTTAGCAGCGTCGATTTCGGCCTGCTTTTTTGCCTCGTCGGCAGCGGCCTCAGAAGCCAGTCTCGCCATAATCTCATCAGCTCTTGCTCTTGCAGCTTCCTCGTCGGCTTTTGCTTTTTCTTTGGCAGCTTCTTCGTCAGCTCTTGCCTTGGCCTTAGCAGCGTCGATTTCAGCCTGTTTTTTCGCTTCGTCGGCAGCGGCTTCAGAAGCCAGTCTTGCCATAATCTCGTTGGCTCTGGCAAGTGCATCTGCGTCAACCTGAGATAAATCTATCTCTGGTTCAGTCTGGCTGTCAGCTTCAGGGGCTTTGGTCTCGGCAACCGGAGTATTTGCAACCAGTGTATCTATATTTCCCTGCTTGGCGCTTAGAATCTTATTTGCCAAATCCTCTGCATCAGCGGTGTTTGCCTGAATAGGCTGTGGTGCTTCAGAGATTTCTTGGGCACCTGCTTGGGCGGCCTTAGCTAAATTTGCCTGATAATATGGCTCCTTTTCCTGTGGCCAGTACCCATGGTGAAACAGCTTATAAGCAGGTTTGTAAACCACGCACCACCACTTATAAACAGTTTGTTTCATATTGTAGAAAAATCCAAAATCGTTATTATAACCCATAGCTTATCCTCCATTAAGGGGTAATATGCAATACATTAATATATTATAATGATAACATTTTTTGGATTATAATGAAAGGACAAATATTGTTAAAAATTTAACTACATCTTAACTTTTATGCTGTTGATTTTCTATTTGAATGTTATTATACTATACTGGGTGTAAGTTTTTTATTATATAAATTGCCTAGAGGGGTAGAATATACATATACTAGGAGAGAATTCAAATAAAGGAGAAATAATTTATATGAGAAAGACAAAGATTGTTTGTACAATGGGTCCTTCCACTATGGACGAATACGTACTTAAGAGACTTATAGAAGAGGGTATGGATGTTGCCAGATTTAACTTCTCACATGGCACTCACGAGGAGCAGAAGGTGAGAATGGATATGGTGAAGAAGCTAAGAAAAGAGTGTGGAAAGCATATAGCACTTCTTCTTGACACCAAGGGCCCGGAGATTAGAACCAGAGACTTCGAGGGTGGCAAGGTGGAAATAGAGGCAGGTCAGACCTTTACTCTTACAACCAGAGATATCGTAGGTGACAGCACTATTTCATCTATTACCTATAAGGATTTGGCTAAGGACGTTGAGATTGGAACTAAGATACTTATCGATGATGGTCTTATCGAGCTTAAGGTTAAGGATATTATTGATGAGGATCTTGTGTGTGAGGTAATTAACGGTGGTTTTGTTTCTAACCACAAGGGTATCAACGTACCTGGTGTTCACCTTAATATGCCATACATGAGCCAGAAGGATATCGATGATATCTTATTCGGTATCAAGCAGGACGTTGATTTCATCGCAGCTTCATTTGTTAGAAGTGCAAAGGATGTTCTTGAGATTAGAAAGCTTCTTGACGAGAATGGTGGAAAGAATATTAACATTATCTCTAAGATTGAGAATGCAGAGGGTGTTAAGCATATAGATGATATTATCTACGTGTCAGATGGAATTATGGTTGCTCGTGGTGATATGGGTGTTGAGATTCCAGGTGAGGAGGTTCCTGTAATTCAGAAGATGATTATCCGTAAGGTTTACAATGCGGGTAAGCAGGTTATTACAGCTACCCAGATGCTTGACTCTATGATGAAGAATCCTCGTCCAACCAGAGCGGAGACTACAGATGTTGCAAATGCAATCTATGATGGAACTTCTGCTATTATGCTTTCGGGAGAGACTGCTGCCGGACTGTATCCTATAGAGTCAGTTCAGACTATGGTTAGAATCGCAGAGAGAACTGAGGAGGATATTAATTACAGAGGACGTTTCTTCCAGATTGAAAGACGTGCTAACAATAATGTAACTGACGCAGTTTGTCACGCAACCTGTACTACAGCTATCGATCTTAATGCCAGTGCAGTTGTAACTGTAACAAAGTCAGGTACATCAGCTAGAAATATTTCTAAATATAGACCTGTTTGTCCTATTATTGCAGGTACTACCAGCGACAAGGTTTGTAGACAGCTTAATATGTCCTGGGGCGTAGTTCCTGTTCATCTTGAGGAGAAGAATGAGATATTTGAGCTCTTCGACCATGCTGTTGAGGCTGCAAAGGATAGCGGATTCCTTAAGAGTGGAGAGACTGTAGTAGTTACTGCAGGCGTTCCTCTCGGAGTATCAGGTAACACTAATATGATTAAGGTACAGGTTGTTGAGTAATTGAATTTTGAGAGGTAATTAATGAAGCTAACTTATGAAGAAATTAGAAAAAATGACACTATAAATACCTATATTAAGCAGGCAGATTTAAATCTTACAGCCTTAGGCTTTACGGAACACAGCTTTCCTCATGTGTGCAAGGTGGCTGAGATGGCAGGTATGATACTTGAGAAGCTTGGCTACGATGAGCATCAGGTGGAACTTGCCAAGATAGCGGGATATATGCATGATATAGGCAATGTGGTAAATCGTATCGACCACGCACAAAGTGGTGCAGTTATGTCCTTTAGAATCTTAGACAAGATGGGGGCAGATGATGAGGATATAGCAACCATCGTAGCAGCTATTGGCAATCACGATGAGTCTACAGCATTTCCGGTTAATCCGGTGGCGGCGGCACTTATAATAGCGGACAAATCCGACGTTAGAGAAAGCCGAGTTAGAGATACAGCAGATATTACATCGGATATTCACGACAGAGTTAATTATGCTGTTAAGGAACAAAAACTTGAGGTTTTTCCTGAGGATAGAAAGATAGTACTTACGCTGGAGATTAACAATGACATCAGTGAAGTTATGGAGTACTTTGAGATATTTATGGGTCGTATGAAGCTTTGTAAGAAGGCGGCAGAGAAGCTTGATATGAAGTTTAAGCTTATAATAAATAGCCAGGAGATGGCGTAGCATAAGAAATGTCAGTGCAGTAATATGGCACTGGCATTTTTTGTTTTTGCGGCATTGGATTTAATATAAGTGGAATAAATAAACTAAAAGTGCTATAATTAACATGATTTTTATTTACTAAGAAAAGAGGGATAAAATGTATAATCCAAGCTCACTTAAAGCAGAGGAATTTATTAATCATGAAGAGATAATTGAAACCTTAGCCTATGCAGATGCAAATAAGGACAACCTAGAGCTTATTGACAGCATATTAGAAAAGGCAAAGGAGAGAAAGGGCTTAAATCACAGAGAGGCATCAGTGCTACTTGCCTGTGATAACAAGGAAAAAATCGAGGAGATGTATGCTTTAGCACAGCAGATAAAACAGGATTTTTACGGTAATCGTATCGTAATGTTTGCCCCACTGTATCTCTCTAATTACTGTATAAATGGCTGTGTGTATTGTCCGTACCATATATCAAATAAGCACATAGCACGTAAAAAGCTTACTCAGGAGGAGATTAAGCGAGAGGTTATAGCCCTTCAGGATATGGGACACAAGAGACTTGCCCTTGAGGCAGGAGAGGATCCTAAGAATAATCCTATAGAGTATATTCTTGAGTGTATAAAGACTATTTACAGTATTAAGCACAAGAATGGAGCTATCAGAAGAGTTAATGTTAATATTGCCGCAACCACAGTTGAGGAATATAGGATGCTCAAGGAAGCGGGAATTGGTACATATATTTTGTTCCAGGAAACCTATCACAAGGAAAGCTATGAGAAGCTTCACCCTTATGGTCCTAAGAGCAACTATGCTTACCACACAGAGGCTATGGACAGAGCCATGGAGGGTGGTATAGATGATGTAGGACTTGGGGTTTTGTTTGGTCTTGAGATGTATAGATATGAGTTTGCAGGACTTCTTATGCATGCGGAGCACCTTGAGGCAGCTCACGGCGTAGGACCACACACCATAAGCGTACCTAGAATTAAGAGAGCGGATGATATTGACCCAACTGCCTTTGACAATGGTATAGATGATGAGACCTTTGCTAAAATATGTGCACTTATCAGAATATGTGTGCCTTATACCGGCATGATTATCTCAACCAGAGAAAGTCAGGCGGTGAGAGAAAAAGTGCTTAAACTGGGAGTATCACAGATTAGTGGTGCATCAAGAACCAGCGTAGGTGGATATTGCGACGAGGAGCCTGAGGAGGAGAATTCAGAGCAGTTTGATGTAAGTGACAAGCGAACCTTAGATGAGGTGGTTAAGTGGCTGATGGAGATGGGCTGTATTCCAAGCTTTTGTACTGCTTGCTATAGAGAAGGTAGAACCGGTGACCGCTTTATGAGTCTGTGCAAGTCAGGACAGATTCAAAACTGTTGTCAGCCAAATGCTCTAATGACTTTAAAGGAGTATCTCATGGATTACGCTTCAGAGGACACCAAGAAAATTGGGGAGGCACTTATTCAAGCGGAGCTAGAGAATATTCCTAAGGAAAAGGTTAAGGAAATCTGCAAGGAGAACTTAGCTAAGATAGAGCAGGGAATTAGAGATTTTAGATTCTAGACAGTGAAATATAATTCACATATTGTCAAATATTGTTTTAGCTTTTATACTAAATGAGAAATAAATTTTGGGAGGATTTATATTATGCAAAAGAAATCTATCGTAGGAAACATTATAGGAGTGGTAATTATTACAGCTCTTATAGCGTTGTTTTTAGTATCACAGGCAGGCTATCTTTTTGATAGTACTCCGATTGACATCGTGGAACACATTGAGGCCGAGGGTGCGCCGGTTAAGGGAGAGTACGTAAGTGTGGAAGTTGATGCAGTTGTTGAGCATTTTGCAGAGACAGACCATAGAATCAACGGAATTATTCCAATGGGTACTGATAACCACTATCTCTTATGGCTTACAGACGACTCATTTATAGCCCTCACTGCAAATGGTAAGGAGCTTTGTAATAAGCTTTCTGATATTAAGAATCAGACACAGCTTTACGTTATGGGAAATACAGACTACCTTTCAGACCCTGTAAAGATAGAGGGTAAGGTGGCTACTATGGATTCTGAGATTGAGGACTACTATAGAGATGCGCTTGATTATTGGGGAATCTATAGCTCAGATGGCTTACAGATATACTATGTAACCATAGATGAGACAGATTCTAAGCTTAGCAACTGGCTTATGGTTGGTTTCCTTGTGTTGATTGATATAATCGCAATCGCAGTATTAGTAAAGGACGTTAAGGACAATAAAGAGCTTAAAGCTCAGGAAGCTGCAAGAGCTTTAAACGCGGCAAATATGCTCAATCAGAATATGGATAACCAGTTCTAAAGTGCAAATAACCGACTAATGCGACATTGTAAAAAAAGGGATTATATGTTAGATTAAACATAGATATTTTACATATAGGAGGTATATTTTATGTCACAGGATATAGAGAACAAGAAGGTTGAAGAGGTAGATGAGAATGTAGATGACGCTATGGAGAACCTTGAGGATGAGGATATGGATGGCGTTTACGATGAAGAGGAGCTTATAGAGGCAGGCTACAAGGCACACAAGTTTTCACTCTTTGACTCGCCTATAGAGATAGCCACCATAGTATTTATGGTTATATTTGTTGTATATAGCTTTATTATGTTTGCTTTAGATAACAGAGGTGGCACTGAGATAGTTAATATCTTCAATTTCCTTTTTGATTTGGTGATTAAGCTTGCACCTGGGGTTATTCTTTTGGTTGCTTGTGAGATTCATGAGAAGGTTGAGCTTATCGAGTACAACCTTAGCCTTAATTCAGAGTATATGGCTAGATATCAGATGGATTTATTAGAGAAGATGAACAAGAAGGACCAGTAGATTGCTTGTCTGATGCATTATGTTTAGCATCGAAATAGAATTTGGGCGTGGACCGGTATTTTTACCTGTCTACGCCCAAATTTTATGTTAATTTCTTGTGTGAAAAACTTGTAAATGATATACTTATATAAGACATTTGTATTAAGGAGGTATCCCCATGAGTTTAAATTCTACACCATCAGCAAATAGGATTCATATAGGCTTTTTTGGAAGAAGAAATGCTGGTAAGTCCAGTGTAGTTAATGCTGTGACAGGACAGGAGCTGTCTGTGGTATCAGATGTAAAGGGTACAACAACAGATCCGGTTACAAAGGCTATGGAGCTGCTTCCTATGGGGCCGGTGCTTATTATAGATACGCCGGGCTTTGATGATGAGGGCTCTCTAGGTGAGCTTCGAGTTAAGAAAACTAAGCAGATACTGAACAAAACAGATGTGGCGGTTCTGGTTGTGGACGGTACCGTGGGACTTACCTCAGTGGACGAGGAGCTTATAAAAATATTTAAGCAGAAGGGCTTAAATTACATAACTGTTTATAACAAGTGTGACCTTATGAGTGTCAGCGATATGATTAAGCTGTCCCGTGACGATAGCGCCATACTGGTCAGTGCCACTGATAAGAAGAATATAGACCAGCTTAAGGAAAAGATTGCTCTTATGGCTGACGTGGGTCCGGAAAAGCATATTGTTAAGGATTTGGTTGACAAAGGAGATGTGGTGATATTGGTAACTCCTATAGATGACGCAGCTCCAAAGGGCAGACTGATACTTCCTCAGCAGCAGACAATAAGAGATTTGTTGGATGCAGATGCGGTGGCTATGGTAATAAAGGAAAATGAGGTCAGTGACACTTTAAAGCTTCTTTATAAAAAACCAAGGATGATAATTACAGATTCTCAGGCGTTTAAAGCTGTGGCAGAGCAGACCCCGGCAGATATTCCGCTGACATCCTTCTCTATACTTATGGCCAGATATAAAGGATTTTTGGACAGTGCGGTAAGGAGTGCATCAGCCATTGACAGTCTGCAGGATGGGGATAAGGTGCTTGTAAGCGAGGGCTGCACTCACCACAGGCAGTGTGGTGATATAGGAACAGTAAAGCTTCCTATGTGGCTTAGCAACTACACCGGTAAGAGCTTGCAGATTGACTTTACCTCAGGTGGAACATTTCCGGAGGATTTGTCTTCCTACAAGGTGGTAATACACTGCGGAGGATGTACACTTAACGAAAGAGAGCTTAAGTATCGTATGAAGTGTGCCTTAGACCAGGGAGTTCCATTTACTAACTATGGAACGGTAATCGCCCAGACTCAGGGAATTCTTATGAGGTCACTAGAGGTGTTTGAGGGGAAATACAGCTAAATATAAGCATTGAAGAGGAAACGATATGTTGGTATTGTTTCCTCTTTTTATTTTACAAGGATTTAACCTTAGTAAGATTACAGATTTAACCTGGTTGTTATAGACTCATATTGTACCAAGGAAAGAGAATAAAATTAAAGATTGAAAAGGAGAACAATCAGTATGAAGAAATTTACGACAATAGTATTAGCGGGTATGCTAGCTTTGACAATGCTTACAGGCTGCGGAGCCGGAAAGGGAAACGATTCTATCACAGTAGTATCTAGAGAGGATGGCTCAGGAACCAGAGGTGCCTTTGTGGAGCTTATGGGTGTGGAGCAGAAGGATGAGGCTGGAAATAAGGTGGATATGACAACTACATCAGCCGAGATTACTAATTCAACCTCAGTTATGATAACAACTGTAGCAGGAAACGAACAGGCTATAGGATATGTATCACTTGGATCACTGAATGACCAGGTAAAGGCTCTTAAGATTGATGGAGTTGAGGCATCAACTGAGAATGTTAAGAACGGAAGCTACGCTGTATCAAGACCATTTAATATAGTGACTATGGGTGAGAGCAGTGATGTGGCAGCAGATTTCATAGCATTTATTATGAGCGATGACGGTCAGGCAGTGGTTGAGGCAGCAGGTTACATCAGCCAGGGAAGTACAGGTGCTTATTCAGAAAGCGGTTTGTCAGGAAAGGTTACAGTAGCAGGCTCATCATCAGTTACTCCGGTTATGGAGAAGCTTAAGGAGGCTTACGAAACTATTAATCCGGGAGTTACCATAGAGGTACAGCAGAGTGATTCTACAACAGGAGTAACATCTACTGTAAAGGGCGTGTGTGATATCGGTATGGCATCAAGAACCTTAAAGGATAGTGAGCTTGAGCAGGGAGTGACTGCACAGGCTATAGCCTTAGATGGTATTGCAGTAATAGTAAATAACAACAGTCAGGTAGATAATCTTACCAAGGAGCAGGTTATGAAGATTTACACCGGTGAGCTTACAAAGTGGTCAGAGGTAGAGTAATGACAAGAGCTAGAGAAAAGGGTATGCAGATACTGTTTATGGTAGCTGCCAGTATATCAATACTGGCAGTTGCCGTAATTTGCGTTTTTATATTTGGAAATGGAGTTCCAGCTATTAAGGAGATTGGATTTGCAGATTTCATATTGGGAAGAGTCTGGAGTCCTAATCAGAATATTTACGGGATATTTCCTATGATAGTGGGAAGCATATATGTCACTGCAGGGGCTATATTAATTGGAGTACCTATAGGTCTTTTGACAGCTATTTTTTTGGCGGGATTTTGTCCGGCTAAGCTATATAAGCTACTAAAACCGGAGATAGAGCTTCTGGCAGGTATACCATCCATAGTCTATGGATTTTTTGGATTGATGGTCATAGTACCTATTATGCAGGATGTGTTTGGTGGAAGCGGAAAGGGAATGCTTACAGCCTCCATACTGTTGGGAATAATGATATTGCCTACTATAATTACTGTTTGTGAAACCAACATCAGGTCTGTGCCGGAGAGCTATTATGAGGGAGCTCTGGCGCTGGGAGATACTCACGAAAGGTCGGTCATGAGGGTAGTTGTACCAGCGGCAAGGTCCGGAATCCTGGCCGGCGTGATACTTGGTATAGGGCGAGCCATAGGAGAGACTATGGCAGTCATAATGATAGCCGGTAACCAGCCGGTTATGCCGGAGAGTATCACGGATGGAGTGAGGACTATGACAGCAAATATTGTTCTTGAAATGGGCTATGCTACAGATTTGCACAGGGATGCGCTTATAGCTACAGGCGTTGTGCTGTTTGTATTTATACTAATTATTAATATGTGCTTCTCGCAGGTAAAAAAGAAGGGGGACTGTTAATATGAAAAAAATAAAAAGTCCTATATCCGTTATTATTAAAATTATGGTGTTCTTGGCAACTTTAATAACTGTGGGAGTAATCGTCACCTTGGTGGTATATATACTTGCTAAGGGAATACCCAATCTTAAGCCTGAGCTGTTTGAATGGGAATATACAACAGAAAATGCATCTATGATGCCTTCCATAATCAACACTCTTATTATGACGGCATTAGCTCTTGTCATGGCAGTGCCGGTGGGTGTATTTTCAGCTATCTATATGGTGGAGTATGCTAAGCGGGGAAGTAAGCTGGTTAAGCTGGTAAGTCTTACCACGGAAACCTTATCCGGTATACCATCCATCATATATGGACTGTTTGGCTATCTGTTTTTTGTCATAGCGTTGGGATGGAAGCTGTCTTTTATGGGAGGAGCAATAACATTGGCAATTATGGTGCTTCCAACTATTATGAGAACCACTGAGGAGGCTCTTAAGGCTGTGCCGGATTCCTTTAGAGAGGGTAGCTTTGGATTAGGAGCCGGTAAGCTTAGAACAATATTTAGAATAGTTTTGCCGTCGGCGGTACCGGGAATTCTCTCAGGAGTAATACTTTCCGTGGGAAGAATAGCAGGAGAGACTGCGGCGCTACTGTATACAGCGGGAACTCAGGCAAAGGTGCCTGAAAGTCTGTTTGATTCCGGCAGTACACTGTCAGTTCATATGTATAAGCTTATGTCAGAGGGATTATATACCCAGCAGGCATATGCAACGGCAGTGGTGTTACTTGTTATGGTTGTGCTGATAAATGTACTGTCGTCTAAGCTGGCTAAGAAGCTTCAAAAGGAGTATTAAAGGAGATAATACATGGGAAATTTTAATATAAAAAATATGGATTTATACTATGGTGATTTTCACGCATTGAAAAATATAAATCTTGATATCCCTTCAGGGGAAATAACTGCATTCATAGGACCATCAGGCTGTGGCAAATCAACACTTCTCAAAAGCTTAAACAGGATGAATGATTTAGTTGAGGGGTGTAAAATTACAGGAGAGATAACCTTAGACGGTGAAAATATTTATAAGGGAATGGATGTGAATCTCCTAAGAAAGAGAGTTGGTATGGTGTTTCAGAAGCCAAACCCATTTCCTATGAGCATATATGATAATATTGCCTATGGACCGAGAACTCACGGTATAAAAAGCAGAATCAGACTGGATGATATAGTGGAGAAATCTCTTAGAGATGCGGCAATTTGGGATGAAGTAAAGGACAGATTGAAGAAAAGTGCCCTGGGTCTATCCGGTGGTCAGCAGCAGAGACTTTGTATAGCAAGAGCTTTGGCTGTAGAGCCTGATGTACTTCTTATGGACGAGCCAACCAGCGCATTGGACCCTATATCAACCTCTAAGATAGAGGATTTGGTTGTGGAGCTAAAGGAAAGATACACAATCATAATGGTGACACACAATATGCAGCAGGCAGCAAGAATATCAGACAAAACAGCATTTTTCCTTTTGGGCGAGGTGGTGGAGTTTGATAAAACGGATAGATTGTTTGGTAAGCCTTGTGATAAGAGAACAGAGGATTATATAACCGGAAGGTTTGGATAGAAAGGTAGGCAGATATGAGAAAGGGATTTGAAAAACAGCTGGAGGAACTTAATGTCAGCTTAATTCAGATGGGTGCCCTCTGTGAGGAACACATTGCAAAGACTACAGAGGCATTATTTGCAGGTGATGAAAATTTTGTGGAAGCAAGTCACGTTATGGAGGAGACCATTGACAAATGTGAGCGTGATATAGAAAATATATGTATGGGAATTTTCTTGAAGCAGCAACCGGTAGCATCAGATCTAAGACAGGTTTCAGCAGCCCTAAGAATGATATCTGATATGGAGAGAATCGGTGACCAATGCGCGGATATTTCAGATATGATTAGATATACCTCCAGTCACAATATGAGGGAGTATGAAAGTCTTAAGGCTATGTCTGAAAATTCCAAGGAGATGGTTAATAACGCTGTTGAGTCTTATGTTAGAAGAGACATAAAACTGGCGGGGAAGGTTATGAGCCAGGATGATGTGGTTGACAGATTATTTGATGATATAAAGCGCAAGCTGATAGGCTATATAGCAGACGACCCTAATCAGGGCGAGTTCTGGATAGATGTAATTATGATAGCTAAGTATTTTGAGAGAATTGCTGACCATGCCACAAATATAGCTGAGTGGGTGGAATATTCTATAATAGGAGAGAGAAAATAGATGATATATATCTTAGAGGATGACAGTAGTATAAGAGAGCTTGTGGTGTACACCCTGTGTCATATGGATATTATGGCGAAGGGCTTCGAGAAGCCGTCGGAGTTTTGGAAAGCTGTACAGGAGGAGATTCCTGAATTAGTTCTGCTTGATATTATGCTCCCTGAGGAGGATGGCATATCGGTTTTAAAGAAGCTAAGGTCTGACTCAGATACCACCTACGTACCTGTTATTATGTTGACGGCAAAGGGTGGTGAATATGATAAGGTGCTAGGGCTTGACTCCGGTGCTGATGATTATGTGACTAAGCCCTTTGGTATGATGGAGCTTGTATCAAGAATAAAGGCGCTACTTAGAAGAAGTCGAAGAATGGACAGTCCAAAGGAAGTGGAGAAAATGCTTTCTGCCGGAGATATATGTGTGTACCTTGACAGACATAAGGTTAAGGCTCAGGGAGAGGAAGTAGTACTAACCTTAAAGGAGTATGAACTGCTTATATATCTTTTGGAAAATAAGGGCAGGGTTCTTAATCGCGAACAAATATTAAATAAGATATGGGACTATGAATTCGACGGAGAGAGCAGAACCGTGGATGTACATATCAGAACCTTAAGGTCAAAGCTCAAAGAGGCAGGAAATATAATAGAAACTGTTAGAGGCGTGGGATATAGAATAGGTGAAGACTGATGACAAAAAGAATATTTAAGAATACAATACTAATCATTTTTGCGGTTATAGTGTTGTGTGGAGTGTTTATAATTGGAGTATTGTACAAATACTTTAACAAGGAACTTATGGATGAGATGCATCAGGAAATAAGGTTTATCGCCAAGGGTGTAGAGCTTCAGGGGATGGATTACCTGGAAGCCTTTGATGGTATGGATACCAGAATTACCTGGGTGGCATCAGACGGAGAAGTGGTCTATGACAACCAAGTAGATATCACCACTATGGACAATCACAGTGACAGAAAGGAGATTAAGGATGCTCTTATCTCCTCATCGGGAAAGAGTACAAGATACTCCAGTACATTGTCTGAGAAGAGAGTTTATCAGGCACAGAGATTATCTGATGGCAGTGTCATAAGAATTTCTTATGTTCAAAAAACTATATTTATGCTGATATTTGGCATGATACAACCTATCCTCATATTGATAATTCTGGCTCTTGGATTGGCAGGTTTTCTGGCATACAGATTGTCTAAGCAGATTATCGAACCATTAGAGCAGATAGATTTGGATAATCCCGATGAATCTGTGGTGTATGAGGAGATGGCTCCATTTGTTAGAAAGATTATTAATCAGAACAGCCAGATAGCTCAGACTATGGATATTCTTAAGGCACAGCAAGATGAATTTAAGCTTATAACTGAGAATATGCAGGAGGGATTTATAGTTGTTGACAGAGATTCCAAGATTCTGTCACATAATACAAGTGCTTTACGAATCTTCAATGCAGAGCAAAATGTGGAGAACAAAAAGGTGCTTATGATTAACCGTACGCATGAGTTTCAAGAGATGGTTAACCAGGCATTGTCAGGAGTGCATATTGAAAGAATCATCCCAATAGGGGAACGTATATACAATATTTATATAAATCCTGTGTTTGCTGACAGCGGAGAGAATAAGAGCGTAGCCGGAGCGGTAATTATAGCTACGGATGTAACTGAAAGAGAGCAGCGGGAAGAGCTTAGAAGAGAATTTTCGGCCAATGTATCACATGAGCTAAAAACTCCATTGACATCCATATCAGGCATTGCTGAAATAATCAAATCCGGAATTGTTGAGGCAAAGGATGTACCTGAGTTTGCAGAGAAAATATATGATGAGGCTAAGCGTCTTATTACCTTAGTGGAGGATATAATTAAGCTGTCACAGCTTGATGAATCGGGACTTAATATGGCTAAGGAGGATGTGAATCTGTATGGACTTTGTGGTGAGGTGGTTAAGCAGCTGACACCGGTGGCGGAATTAAATAATGTGTCCATAGAGCTTGAGGGTTCTACGGCTTTTATATATGGTGTGAAGCCGGTGATTAGAGAAATGATATTTAATCTGTGTGATAATGGTATAAAGTATAACAAAGACGGAGGCAGTGTTTTGGTTAGTGTAGAGGACACAGCAGAGGAAACACTTTTATCTGTTAAAGATACCGGAATTGGTATACCTATAGACCAGCAGGACAGAATATTTGAAAGGTTCTACAGAGTTGATAAAAGCCATTCGAAGGAAATCGGTGGAACAGGATTGGGATTATCCATTGTAAAGCACGGTGCCCTTATTCATGGCGCCAGAATAAAGGTAGAAAGTGTGCCTAATCAGGGAACTTCAGTTACAATAGCTTTTAAAAATTGACTTTTGTACACATAGTGATTTATAATTAAACTCGGTGGGTAGACACCGAGTTTTTATTATGAAAAGCAGAATCCTTAAGACAAGCTTCTTAAGTGATAAAAAGAGGATTTTATGAAGGTACTAGTAATTATTCCAGCCTATAATGAGGCACTTAATATTGTAAATACCGTAAACACCCTAAAAAGCACCTGTCCTGAGGTGGATTATGTGGTGGTAAATGATTGCTCTCAGGATAACACAGCTGCCATATGTAAGGAGCATGGATTTAACTTCCTGTCCTTGCCTATTAATCTTGGTATAGGTGGAGGTATGCAGTGCGGGTATAGATATGCCTTTGCAAATGGTTATGATATCGCTATACAGTTTGACGGTGATGGGCAGCACAACGCGGAGTACATCAAGGATTTGATAGCTCCAATAGAGGCAGGGGAGGCAGATCTTGTCATCGGTTCAAGATTTATAAATAAGGAGGGCTTCCAGACCTCTTCTATGAGAAGACTTGGAATTAACGTTTTAGGACTTACTCTTAAGATTTGTGGTGGAGTTAAGATAACTGATGCTACAAGTGGCTTTAGAGCAGTGTCAAGAGATGTTATAGAGTTTTTCTCTCACCACTACGCACAAGACTATCCGGAGCCGGAGGCTATCATCGCAGCCAGAGTAAGTGGTTTTAGGGTTAAGGAGGTTCCTGTTGTTATGAATGAGAGAACCGCAGGGGTGTCTTCTATTAACACATTCAAATCCATATATTATATGATAAAGGTTACGCTGGCCATTATTATCTACAAGCTGGTTGGCAAGAAGTGGAGGTAGTCCCTTATGATGACAGGAATATTTAAGACAATACTCTTGATAGGCGTGTTGCTTTATCTGATGCTAATTATATATCTTATGAAGAAGGGAAGGATGAGCCTAAAGTATTCGCTGGTATGGTTTTTAGCCGGTGTAGTGCTTCTTGTTTGCGCCTTGTTCCCACAGATAGTTGGCTTCTTTACAGATTTGCTTGGAATATATTCTGAGGTAAATGGTGTATTCTTTATAGGAGTGTGCTTCATACTTCTTATCATATTGTCACTTACATCCATAGCTTCGGGATTAAGCGATAGAATACGAACTCTGGTACAGACTCAGGCTATGCTGGAAAAGAGAGTACGAGAGCTTGAAGAAAAACTTGCTGAGTCGGAGAAAAACTAATGAGCTATAGTGCAAAGGATCACACCTTTGTGGTGTGTGCATATAAGGAAAGTGAATATTTAGAAAGCTGTATTAGGTCTTTACTTAAGCAGAGAGTAAAGGGTCAGATAATTATGGCAACCTCAACACCAAATGCTCATATTAAAGCCTTAGCAGACAAATATCAGCTAAAGCTTTATGAGAATACAGATAAGCCGGGGATAGCCAGTGACTGGAACTTTGGACTTAGCTGTGTAAAGACACCTTTGGCAACTATTGCCCATCAGGATGATATATATGATCCTGACTATCTGGAGCAGGTTATCAAGGCGCTGAATAAGGTAAAACAGCCTATTATAACTCACAGCGCTTACTACGAGATTAGAGAAGGAAAAAAGGTTTACTCTAACAGACTTCTTAAGATAAAAAAGCTTATGCTTCTTCCACAGGTTCCAAGCTGGACCTGGAATAGTAAATTTCTGAGGAGAAGAACCTTGTCCCTAGGGTGTGCAATATGCTGTCCGTCAGTAACCTACGTGTTAGACCGACTTCCTAAAGAGCCATTTGAGGTGGGCTGTAAGGCTGATTTAGATTGGCAGGCTTGGGAGAAATATTCTAAGCTGAAGGGAGCATTTTGCTACATCAAGAAGCCTATTATGGGGCACAGAGTACATGAGGAGTCTGAGACTTCAAATGTCATAGGCGATGGTGGTGGAAGAACCGGAGAGGACTATGATATGTACAGAAAATTCTGGCCTAAATGGATAGCAGATATACTGATAAAATTCTACGCCAAGGGGCAGGATAGCAATACCTTATAGGATAGGTATTGAGCTAAGAAACGTAGATTAGTATTATTTACTAGTAAAAAAAACTTGATATATCACTCTAAATGATATAAAATACATCCAGATGATAAAAATTATCAAAAAGACAAATTAGGAGGACGTAATTATGGCATTTGTTATTGGAGATAGCTGTGTAAGCTGTGGAGCATGTGCAGGAGCTTGTCCTGTAGGCGCAATCGCAGAGGGAGATGGAAAGTTCGAGATCGATGCTGCTACTTGTATTTCATGTGGAGCATGTGCAGGAACTTGTCCAACAGGAGCAATCGAGGAGGAGTAATCCTTAGGGAGCTAAAAGGAGCCATACCTAGCAAGGTTATGGCTCCTTTTTTGTGTTAACAATGATTATAGGTATTTTCTGTAGCATAGAATAGATAAGGGCGAGTCTGCGACTCGCCCGGGTGTGTAATGAATTGCACTATGAAAATAATTTCTATACAATATTAGGAAATTTTTTTAAGGCATCACCTACCCCTTTACTTTGGCATATCATATGTCATAAGGAAGGTCTGTGATATATAAAGATTATATTCCTGAATATGATATGCTTTAATTATGCAAATATAATTCTTAAGAAAAATATTAAAATCTAAAAATTCTTTTCCGGGAATGTATGGGATATCCATAGTCATAGAAAATAATTTGTAGAAGAAAGATTTCTGGGATGGAGTTGTTCCTAAGAATATCTGCAAGTATTAATTTACCTTATTTTATTGGATAAATCAAGCACTCTTTCCAGTTAAAAAGGGTGAAAAAAGTAAGAATTGTCTTTACTTGTAGCATTTTTGTGATAAACTAATAATAACTTTTCGCGAAAAGGGAGTGACTGGATATGAAGATTGAAAGAATTAGCGAAAATCAAATAAGATGTACTTTGAATAAGGCTGATCTGGCTGAGAAGGAGATTTTGCTTACAGAGCTGGCATACGGTACAGATAAGGCCAAGGAGCTTTTTAGGGAGCTTATGGAGCAGGCTTCCATGGAATTAGGATTTGAGGTGGACAATATTCCACTTATGATAGAAGCTATACCGGTGAATCCGGACTGTCTGATTCTCATTATAACTAAGGTGGAGGATCCGGATGAGTTAGATACAAGATTCTCCAGATTTACCAAGCACCTAGAGGCAGCAAAGGCTTATGCGGAGTCACAGGATGACGATGATGAAGAAGATGAGGATGAGGATTCTGACGAGTTTATGTCGGGGAATATACCTAAGGAGGCCGAGGGATTATTCCAGGCGTTGGGTAATCTGGCTGAGGGACTTAGTGCCCTTTCCTCTCAGAGAACAGGAAAGGTTGTGGGTAAGCCTGCACCGGCGGAGCCTGAGGATACCAGAAAGTCATTTAGGCTGTACGGCTTTAAGAATTTGGATAATGTTATATTGTCAGCTAACTCAGTTAAGGGAATATATGACAGTACAAACACCTTGTATAAAAATCCTAAGGACAACAAATTCTACCTGTATCTCACCAGAGATAACAACACAGATACAGAGTTTATTCGTACCTGTAATATTATCAGCGAGTATGGCAATAAGCTTAATGCAAACTATGCCGGCCCAAGCTATCTCAATGAGCATTATAAGGTAATAATCAGGGCAAATGCATTGCAGACTTTGTCAGAGCTTTAAAGTATAATAAAAAAGTTCGGTTCACCAAGAACCGAACTTTTTGTTTGTTTATATCTGTCAGCTTAGGACTAATTAGTCATTAGCTCTAGCTAAGATGCTTAATACTCTCATAAATAATGCGATGATATCTACATAAAGCTCTGCTGCAGAATCGATTGCATTGTCAATAGTCTTAGGAACTGCGTTAGCCTTAGCCCAATCATATCCGATGTATCCACAGAAGATGAGAACTACGATATAAGATATGATTCCTAAATTGATACCAAGTAATGCGAGAACAATCTCAACTATAACAGTAATCAAAAGTGATATGCAAAGTGTACTTCCAATGCTGAGGAAGAATGATGGGAATACTGCTCCTAAAATCATCATTACAACAGTAACGATTGCTGTGATAGCAAATGCTGTAATAATCATGCTCTCGTAGCCATAACCTAAAAGCATATTGATGGTAAGTGTAAGAACCATACCAAGTGGAAGAACGTAAAGGTTATATCCTATAAAGCTGATTACCGGGTTATCAGATCTGTGAACCATAAGTCCACCTGCAAGAGCCATACCAAAATATAGTACATAGAATACTACCGGATTAATATTAGCTACAAAGTCGTAGCAGGTAGCAATCATAATGATATTTACTACGAAACCATAGAGAAGAGTTGCACCTATAATCATATTGTAAGACTGAGGAGTAACCTCATCTTGGTTAACGTAGGTATTCTGGTAGTAGGCTGCCTGATTACCTGCATTGCCATATCCCTGGTTGTATCCCTGATTATAATTCTGATTGTAGCTGTTATAATAGTTGTTGTTATAATCATTATTATAACTGTTGTCATAGCTACTATAACCGTTGTTATAGTTGTTATCGTCGTTGTTTTTTAAAGTCATGAAAAATCCCCCTTTTTAAATTAGTTGTTAGCTTCTTTTTTAGCAAGGTACTCGTTGATAGATGTAATAACCTCGTTTACATCCATGCCGTGAACCATACATGCCTCTTCAAGAGACTCCATAGCAGCTGATGGACATCCTACACAGTGCATACCTGATGCCATAAGAATTGCTGCGTTACCTGGGTCTACCTCTATAATCTCATGGATTAACATATCCTTACTAACCTGTTTTGCCATTTATTTCGCCTCCTTTTGTTATATAAAAAATCAAGTACCATTATAGCACAGTTATAACTGCTGTGTCTATTTTATTTTTTATCAGAAAACATTTAAAATATACTGAAAAATATAATATATCAGGTTTATTTTTTGTTTAAATCAAGCTATAATTAAAAATTAGGAGAATGAAAGGTTACAATATGAGGAGGAGAGGTCAAAGCAATGAACAATACCTATGATAGATGTCCTAATTGTATGAATCCATACGATGGCTCAGGCAATCCTTGTCCTTACTGTGGACAGGATGTGGCAGGGTATCATCCAACTAAAGGAAGCTTGGTTCCATTTACCATGCTTCAGAATAAGTATATGGTTGGAAGAGTGTTAGGCCAGGGCGGATTTGGAATTACATATATAGGATATGATATTAATCTTACAACCTACGTGGCTATTAAGGAGTATTATCCGGAGTCCATATCAGTAAGAGGTCAGGGAGAGGACCCCAACCTGGTTAGCGCTCAGGCCGGTAAGGAGGAAATATACAATAAGAACCTTAACCGCTTTGTGGAGGAGGCTAGGAATCTGTCTAAGTTTTATAGTCTTCCCGGTATAGTGTCTGTTAGAAATTTTTTCTATGAGAATGGCACTGCATATATAGTTATGGATTTTGTGGCAGGTATGAACCTGAAAAATTATCTGGCGCAGTGCGGTGGAAGATTAGATGAGGCTACTATACTTAAGCTGATGAGACCGGTATTAGAGTCTCTCCACGAGATACATAAGCAGGGTCTGATTCACAGAGATATAAGTCCTGACAATATTATGTTTGATCAGGATGGAAGTATAAAGCTTATTGATTTCGGAGCTGTCAGAGGTCAGTCTGGTGATACAGATATGACTTATACAGTTATGCTAAAGCATGGATATGCTCCCCAGGAGCAGTATTTTTCCAAGGGTAAGCAGGGGCCTTGGACAGACATTTACAGTCTTTGCGCAACCATGTACAAGATGCTCACAGGAAATGTACCTCCTAACTGTATAGAGAGAATGAGCCAGGATACCTATGTGAGACCTAGTATGTGTGGCGTAAGAATTTCGCCCAATGTTGAGGCAGCCATCAGTAAAGGTTTATCCGTAAACATAGCTGACAGATATCAAAACATCGGTGAACTGATAAGAGATTTGTATGGAGATGTATCTGCACAGGGTGTATATGGAGCCGGATATGTGGCAAATGATATCTCAGGTGGATATGGAACCGGTGGGCAGACCCTTCAGCCCGGCCAGGGAACTATGGGGCAGCAGGCTGCCGGAGAAGAGGTCTCTGATAAGATAACGAAGAGTAAGAAAGCGAAAAAGGTTGCTGTTATACTAGGTAGCTCGGTAGCCGCTTTAGCATTGGTTTTGGTTGGCTTGAAGTTTATATTTAAAGGTGGAGATGATGCCACTACGGAGGCCACAACCACAGAAGCTACAACTACGGAAGCTACAACTGAAGTAACTTCAGAGCAGCCGAAGGATGCAGATGAGAATACTCTTGATGGAACCTGGACGGATTTTACATTTAAGATAGACGATAAAGCCTACCAGCTTCCTATGACTTATGATGAGTGGACATCTCAGGGTTGGGAACCTGTGTCAGATATGACTCTTGCCTCAGGAGAGCAGATTGGAGCAAAGTTCGTAAGTGACAAGATGGAGATAACAGCAAGTGTTGTTAACTACACCGGCGAAACTGCACCTCTAAGTAAGTGTCATATAGTTGGAATACAGTATATTTTCGAAGAGTATGAAATCTATGATGCAAAGGAGCTGATATTGCCGGGTAATGTAAGAATAAATCTGGAAAACTGTGCCCTGTCCAGTGATATAGACTATGTAAATGCAACCTATGGTGTTCCTCAGGCGGAATACAGAGGGGATTATGTATCCTATTTGCAGTATATTCATATGGATTACAGCAATGGATATTTTAGATTTGATGATAACGATGTTCTATATTATATGTGGTACAGATGCTATAAGAAGCCTGAAGGTGCGGAGATTTCACCTAACTCCACAGTGGAGACGGTTCCATTATGTGAAGCTTATGAGGGAACTGAGGCGACTACAGACAGATACGACGACATAATATGCATAGATGGTTACAACTATAAGCTTCGCTGTCCGGTATCAGAGTTTATAAATAATGGATGGACTTTGAACGTGGATATAGAAGAAGTTCTTATGGGTAATGCATAT
This sequence comes from Lachnospiraceae bacterium, assembly GCA_017463225.1. GTDB lineage: Bacteria > Bacillota > Clostridia > Lachnospirales > Lachnospiraceae > Coprococcus_C. Next base: position 32,197 of record JAFTPO010000007.1, read on the forward strand.
GATGCAACTCTTACAAAGAATGGCTCCACCTTAAATATTACTATAGAGAATCCAACAGTATTTAAGGTAAAACCTGAGCAATGTATGGTATCCTATGTACAGGCTACAGAGGAGCTGTCCGGGGCGGTAGATATTTCCTTCCCTGGAGGCGTAAGGCTTGGCATGACAGATGCAGTTATGGATAAACTGTTTTACGATGTGGATGGCTTTAATGGAGTGGCTGGTCAGGATATATTAGATTATGGAGAGGTTAGCTTCAGCATAGTAGAGTCTACTCCTGACGGAGGTATAGAGATAGGTCTAAAGTTTATTAAGAACGAAGACGGAAGCTATCGTCTGGTGGAGTACAGCTATGAGAGAAACAAATCGTCTCTTGATATGGATCCGGAGAATACAGATTACATAACCGGAACTATGGTAGAAGAAAACTAAAAAAAATAGTATCAAAGCACGTTATACCACAATATAATGTGCTTTGTTTTTTAGAAAACAACAAGTGTATACTGTATACAATCTGTGTATCGAAAAAAGTACAATTATTTAATTTTAATTCGTTGACGTGTATACAATTTAAAATTATAATGATATTAGCATCAGAGATAAGAGATTTATTTCTGATAAAAAGTAACAGTTGTTATAACAAAATAATACCCCGATGTTACGAATAAAAACGGGGCAAGATAAAGGAGGAATTTTAAACATGGAATCAGCAGCATGGAATGGTTTCGTAGGCGGCAAGTGGCAGGAAGAAGTTAACTTAAGAGACTTCATCCAGAAGAACTACACAGTGTATGAGGGAGATGACGCTTTCTTAGCTGAGCCTACACAGAACACTAAGGATTTATGGCAGATGGTACTTGACCTTTCTAAGAAGGAGAGAGAAGCAGGCGGTGTTCTTGATATGGATACTAAGGTTGTTTCAACACTTACTTCACACGGTGCAGGTTACCTCGATAAGAGCAAGGAGACAATCGTTGGTGTTCAGACAGACGCTCCATTCAAGAGAGGTATGAACGTTTACGGTGGTATCCGTATGGCTATGAAGGCTTGTGAGGATAATGGATATAAGGTAGATCCTGAGGTTGTTGAGTTCTTCACTACTCACAGAAAGACTCATAACGCAGGTGTATTTGATGTATATGATGAGGAGATTAGAAAGTGTCGTTCTAACCACATCATCACTGGTCTTCCAGATGCTTACGGTCGTGGACGTATCATCGGTGACTACAGAAGAGTAGCACTTTACGGAATCGATTACTTAGTAGCAGACAAGAAGAAGCAGAAGGATTCATACGGTAAGGTATATACTGATGATGTTATCAGAGCTAGAGAGGAGATCTCAGAGCAGATCAGAGCTCTTGGCGAGTTAAAGCAGATGGCAGCAGCTTACGGAATTGATATTTCTAAGCCAGCTACAAATGTACAGGAAGCTATGCAGGCAGTATACTTCGGTTACCTTGGAGCAGTTAAGGAGCAGAACGGTGCAGCTATGTCACTTGGACGTACTTCAACTTTCCTTGATTGTTATGCAGAGAGAGACCTTGCTAACGGTACATTTACTGAGGAGCAGATTCAGGAGTTCGTAGATCACTTCATTATGAAGCTTCGTATCGTTAAGTTTGCTCGTACACCAGAGTACAACCAGTTATTCTCAGGAGATCCAGTATGGGTAACTGAGTCACTTGGTGGTGTTGGTATCGATGGCAGACCACTTGTAACTAAGATGACATTCAGATATCTTCACACTCTTGATAACTTAGGTGCAGCACCAGAGCCAAACTTAACAGTTCTTTGGTCAACAAAGCTTCCTATCAACTTCAAGCAGTACTGTGCTAAGATGTCAATCAAGTCATCATCAATTCAGTACGAGAATGATGATATGATGAGAGTAACTCACGGTGATGATTACGCAATCGCTTGTTGTGTATCTTCTATGAGAGTTGGTAAGGAGATGCAGTTCTTCGGAGCTAGAGCTAACCTTGCTAAGTGTCTCCTTTACGCTATCAACGGTGGTGTTGATGAGTGTACAGGTGTACAGGTAGGACCTAAGTACAGACCAATTACTTCAGAGTACCTTGATTTCGATGAGGTTATGGAGAAGTATGATGATATGATGGAGTGGTTAGCAGGAGTTTACGTATCAGCTCTTAATATTATCCACTACATGCATGATAAGTATGCTTATGAGAGAATTCAGATGGCTCTTCATGACAGAGATGTTAGAAGATACTTCGCAACTGGTATCGCTGGTCTTTCAGTTGTTGCTGACTCACTTTCAGCTATCAAGTATGCAAAGGTTAAGCCAATCAGAAACGAGCAGGGTATCGTAGTAAGCTATGAGACAGAGGGAGATTTCCCTAAGTATGGTAACAATGATGATAGAGTAGATAGCATCGCTGTTGATCTTGTATCAAGATTCATGAACAAGATTAGAAAGCACCATGTATACAGAAATGGATTCCCTACTATGTCAGTTCTTACAATTACTTCAAACGTAACTTACGGTAAGAACACTGGTGATACTCCATGTGGTAGAAAGCATGGTCAGCCACTTGCACCTGGTGCAAACCCACTTCATGGTAGAGATAAGAGCGGAGCTTTAGCTTCACTTTCATCAGTAGCTAAGCTTCCATTCATGGATTCACAGGATGGTATTTCAAATACATTCTCTATCATTCCTGGAGCTCTTGGTAAGGAAGATCAGGTATTCGCTGGTGACATCGAGATCGACCTTAATAAGTAATAAGGACTGATTATATGGATAATGGATTAAGCAATGTAGATGATATAGTTGCTATGCTTGACGATATGATGTCAAAGGGACACGGTCACGTAAATGTGTCCGTAGACCCAGACACAGTAGGTAAGAAGGTTGATACACTTGGATGTACAGATTGTGCAAAGGGTGACTTGGCCTGCGCTATACCTACACTTCATGAGGGCATAGACGAGTATATGAATCAGGATTAGCTAAACCTGATATCAGGTATATTATATTAGAATTTAAGGAGGATACTAAAATGGCTAGTACACAGCAGATCGATAACTTAGTAAGTATGTTAGATGGTTATGTAGAAAAAGGCGGACATCATCTTAACGTTAACGTATACAACAGAGACACTCTTCTTGATGCTCAGAAGCATCCAGAGAACTACCCACAGTTAACTATCCGTGTTTCAGGATACGCTGTAAACTTCATCAAGTTAACTGAGGAGCAGCAGAACGACGTTATCTCAAGAACTTTCCATGAGAGCATTGACAAGATGTAATCGTTGAGATATGCAAAAAAAGACTAGGAGTCAGCGCTAGCATGCTAGCATGCTGACATCCTAGTCTTTTTTTATATAGCGAGACGCCACACTGAGCCAGCTTTGCTGGCGATGTGTGGCGCCTCGCGCATATCTCAACGATTACATCAGTAGTACGAATGCCCACACTGAGCAAGCTATGCTTGCGATGTGGGCATTCGCATGTCTCATTTATTACATCAAAACCGAGACGATTACATTACACAGTATCTACATTTTTGATATACTGATTAGCCTGCTCCGTTGTTAGGTCATAGGTTTTAACCAAATACTCAGCTATTTGAAAGTCAGATAAAGACAAGGATCTCAAGCTTGTTATAGAACGTGATATGTTGGTAGCTCGTTCTTCCTGCCTGCCTTCCAGCCTGCCTTCCTGCCTACCTTCCAGTCTGCCTTCCTCTCTGCTATCTTCTCTTAGTGTATCTTCATGAAGCTTTGCGTTATATTCAAATATACTCATACTTACAACCTCATTTCTATGTTTTTTTAGAAAATCAGCTAATATGCCATCGTTTATACATTTGTCTATAGCGAGATTAATGGCAGTTTCGTAAGGATATTGTTTCTCATATGTTCTGGTTAGCTCTACGAACTTAGAATAGTCGCTTAATGTTTTACACTTATCCATAAGCTCATCGTTGTATCCGGGATTGATATTTATCTGGGTTACCACA
>JAFTPO010000041.1 GCA_017463225.1 Lachnospiraceae bacterium
ATTGGGTATAAAAAAGTAACTTTATTTAGGAGGCAAATTTAATATGAAGAAACTTATCTTAGTTACTTCACCACCAGCATGTGGTAAGACATTTATTTCAAAGAAGCTTGGAAAGGCACTTACAAACTGTGTGTATCTTGACAAGGATACTCTTATTGTGCTTTCAAAGCAGATTTTTGCTGTTGCAGGAGAGGAGTATAATCGTTCATCTGATTTCTTCCAGAAGGAGATAAGAGACTATGAGTATTATGCTGTTTTAGACCTTGCGTTTGAGGCCCTTGACTACAATGATACAGTCCTTATTAATGCTCCATTTACAGATGAGATTAGAGATGATGAGTATCTTGATAATCTTAGAGCTAAGCTTAAGGAGAAGGATGCCGAGCTGTTTGTTGTTTGGGTACACGCTGATATAGAGGTTGTTCATCAGCGTATGATTAAGAGAGCGTCTGACAGAGATTCATGGAAGCTTGCTAACTGGGATGAGTATATTTCTACTCAGAACTTTAACGCGCCTACAAATATTCCAGAATTGTTTATATTTGATAATTCAACAGAGGAATCTTATAAGAAATCAATTGACGAGGCAGTTAAAGCTATCAGAGGTTAATTACTAATCATTTACGAGGAGATAGTTATGGCTTTAGTTAAACCGTTTTCGGCATTTAGACCAAGAAAGGACATTGTAAGTCAAGTGGCAGCACTTCCTTATGATGTTTATAACAGAGCAGAAGCATGTCAAGTTGTTAAGGGTAATCCTTATACTTTCCTTAGAATAGACAGAGCGGAAACTCAGTTTGATGATACTGTAGATACCTATGCACCATGCGTTTATGAAAAGGCTAAGGAGCTTTTGGATGGTATGATTGCAAATGGTGAATATATTATGGAGCAGCAGGATGTATATTACATCTATGAGCTTATTATGGACGGTAGACATCAGACAGGTATAGTTGCGTGCGCATCTATAGATGATTACTTAAACAATATTATTAAGAAGCATGAGAATACCAGAGCTGATAAGGAGATTGATAGAATTACTCACGTTGATGTGTGTAATGCTCAGACTGGTCCTATATTCCTGGCTTATAGAGCTGTAGAAGTAATAGATTCTATAGTTAATAGAGTAAAAGCTACTGATGCAGAGTATTCTTTTGTGTCCGAGGACGGAATAGGTCATAATGTTTGGATAATTAGAGAAGAGGCTGATGTTTGCGCAGTGAGAGATGCGTTTGCAAATATGAATGATATATATATTGCAGATGGTCATCACAGAGCTGCTTCAGCAGTTAAGGTTGGCCTTAAGAGAAGAGCGGAAAGTGGAAGCACAGGAGAACTTGAAAGTGATAAGTTCTTGTCAGTATTATTTCCGCATAATCAGCTTAAAATATTACCATATAACAGAGTGGTGAGAGACTTAAATGGTTACACCAAGGAAGAGTTTATGGCAAAGGTTTCAGAACACTTTATCGTAGAGGAAGTGTCAACACCTTTACAGCCGGTAGAAAAATGTACCTTTGGTATGTATTTAGATAACTTATGGTATAAGCTGACAGCTAAGGATGATATTAAATCGGATGATCCTGTTGCGGGACTTGATGTGTCTGTATTGCAGGATAATCTTCTTAATCCTATACTTGGCATAGAGGATCCACGAGTTGATAAGCGTATTGACTTTGTGGGCGGAATTAGAGGTCTCTCAGAGCTTGAGAGAAGAGTTGCAGAGGATATGACAGTTGCATTTTCTATGTATCCTACTTCTATAGAAGAGCTTTTTGATGTGGCGGATGCAGGGCTTCTTATGCCGCCAAAATCCACCTGGTTTGAGCCAAAGCTAAGAAGTGGTATATTTATTCACAAACTGTAGAGAGGGGATATTTGGGAATGTCCAGAAGAAAAGAAGTGTTTGCTATAAATTGGATGGAGGTTGATGCTTTAGTTCAGGGAAAGCATAATAATCCACATCATATATTAGGTATGCATGAGTGCTTAGATGATGTTTTTATAAATGCATATTTACCTGATGCTAAGGTTGTAACCGCCATAGATACTGCTACTAAGAAAAAATATACCCTCGTTTCAGAGAGAGTACCTGGTTTTTTCTCGGTGGTAATTAAAGAGAAGAAAAGATTTGATTACAAGCTTAATGTTAGATTTGATGACGGTGAAGAGATAACATATGTTGATCCATATATATTCGAACCTGTTATCGATCCTATTGATGTTAGCATGTTCAATGAGGGTGAGCATTACAGTATCTATGAGAAGATGGGAGCTCATCCTATGACAGTGGATGGTGTAGAAGGTGTTTTGTTTGCTGTATGGGCACCTAACGCAGAGAGAGTTTCGGTAGTAGGAAACTTTAATAATTGGGATGGTAGAAGACATCCTATGAGGAAGCTTGATTATTCAGGCATATTTGAGCTTTTTATTCCTGGCAAATATGTTGGTGAGATATATAAGTACGAGATTTGTGCTAAGTCAGGTAATGTATTTATGAAGAGTGATCCGTATGCATTCTCAGGAGAGCTTCGTCCTGCAAATGCATCGCGTATAGTTGATTTAAGCTATAAGTGGAAGGATGCAAAATGGATAGAAGCTAGAGAGAATTCTAAACCGGTTGAAAAACCTATGAACATCTATGAGATGCATCTTGGTGCTTGGAAGAAGCCTGAGGATGGAAGAGAGTTTTTCAATTATAAAGATATTGCACCACAGCTTGCAGATTATTTAAATGATATGAATTATAATTATGTAGAGCTTATGCCGATTATGGAGCACCCATTTGATCCTTCTTGGGGCTACCAGGTAACCGGTTACTATGCGCCTACATCAAGATATGGTACACCTGCAGATTTTATGTATTTTGTTGATTACCTTCACAGCAAGGGAATCGGTGTTATCATTGATTGGGTACCAGCACATTTTCCAAAGGATGATCATGGGCTTGGAAGGTTTGATGGTACAGCACTTTACGAGCATGAGGACCCAAGAAGAGGAGAGCATCCTCATTGGGGAACATATATATTTAATTATGGTCGCAATGAGGTTAAGAACTTCCTTGTTGCTAATGCATTATATTGGGCAGAGAAATATCATATTGATGGTATAAGAATGGATGCTGTAGCGTCTATGCTATATCTTGATTATGGTAGAAACGGGGGCGAGTGGTTGCCTAATATGTATGGTGGCAACGAAAACCTTGAGGCTATTGATTTCATTAAAGAGCTTAACAAGCAAATGAAGGAGAAGCACAAGGGTGTGCTTCTTATTGCAGAGGAATCAACAGCTTGGCCTATGATGACACATACTCTTGAAGAGGGTGGACTTGGATTCGACTTTAAGTGGAATATGGGCTGGATGAATGATTTCTTAGGTTATATTAAGCTCGATCCACTATATAGAAAGTATCACCATAACGAGTTAACCTTTAGTATGGTTTATGCATATAGTGAGAATTTTGTATTGGTATTATCACATGATGAGGTTGTACATGAGAAGGGCTCTATGATTTCTAAGATGCCTGGTGGTTACGAGGACAAGTTCTCAAATCTTAGAGTTGCATATGGACATATGATGACTCATCCTGGTAAGAAGCTTCTCTTTATGGGACAGGAGATTGCTCAGTTTGCTGAATTTAATGAGGCATCTGAGGTTGATTGGTCTTTGTTTGAATTTGATGCACATGTGTATATGCAGGGTTACGTTAAGGAGCTTAATAAGCTTTATATGACAGAACCTGCACTGTACGAGCTTGATTCAAAGAGTGAAGGCTTTGAGTGGATAAATTGTAACAATGCTAATGCTAGTCTTCTCTCATATATGAGAAAAGGTAAGAAGGAAGAAGATACACTTGTTATAATATGTAACTTTACTCCTATTGCACATAAGGCATATAAGCTTGCTACACCATCAGGTGGAAGCTGGCAGGAGATTTTCTCTTCGGATAATTCTAAGTTTGGTGGAGAAGGAAGAAATAATAAGACCGCTAAGCAGGCTAAGAAGGAAGAAATTGATGGACAGGAGCACTATATTTCAGTAAATGTTCCACCACTTTCAATCTCAGTATTCAAGAAAAAGAAGACTAAATAGTATACACATATGAAAAGACCGGGGACTAATGTTTAGTACTTGGTCTTTTGTGTAATAAAAGTGTGGAGGAATAGTAATGCTTTTAAGTGATATTGATTCTTTTGATGATGTAAAGAATTTAGATAAAACAAAACTTGAACAATATGGGGAGCAATTTTTAGATTGGTTGACTGATAAAACCTTTGATATTATAGTTGCACTATTGTTTTTGTTTATAGGAATGAAGGTGGCTAAGCTTCTTGTAAAGGTTATTAAGAGAGCTTTTGAGAAAACTGACATGGAAGATAGCGTAGAGGGATTCCTGCTTTCTGTAATTAAGGGAATACTATATGCTATCGTGTTTGTTATGGCAATTTCTATAGTTGGTGTACAGGTTACTTCCTTAGTGGCTATTCTGGGAACTGCCAGCTTGTCTATAGGTCTTGCTTTACAGGGAAGTCTTGCAAATTTTGCAGGAGGAGTTCTCATTCTACTTATGAAACCATTTAAGGTAGGAGATTATATAATTGAGAATGACAAGAAATGTGAAGGTACAGTAGAGTCTATCGATATATTTTATACAAAGCTTAAGACCTATGATAACAAGGTGATTGTAATACCAAATGGTAATATTACTGCAAATTCTATAGTTAATGTAACTGCAGAAAAATCCAGAAAGCTTGATATTACAGTTGGTGTTTCCTATGATTCTGATATTAAGCTTGTTAAGGATACTTTGACTGATATAGTTATTAGCTCACCTTATTATGACAAGTCCAAGGAAATGAATGTTTTTGTGGACTCGTTTCAGGATAGCTCAATAAGAATGGGTATACGTTGCTTTGTTAAAACTGAGGATTATTGGGCAGCCAGATGGGAGATTTTAGAGAATATCAAGATAAAGTTTGATGAGAATGGTATAGTTATTCCATATTCACAGGTTGAAGTAACTCTAAAAAATAATAATTAGCAATAAAGTGTACAGAACTTCGATAACTGCATCGAAGTTCTGTTTTTTATAGGCAATTATATGTTAGGAAATGTTGATAATATTAAGGCTTTTTGATATAATATACTGTGATTTTTTTGGAAAGGATTGTTGATATGACTGTTAAAGTTGGATATATAACCAAGTGGAGAAGAGCTATTTTCTTTGCATTGATTTTAGCTATAATCCTATTTGGTGTAGGTTCTTCTCTTGGGGTTGTGCTTTTTGGCAGAGGAATAAGATCCAATGCTATAAGTATGTTTATGTTACTTCTTGGTATTGTCTTCTTCATTCTAATACTGGCAGATAAATGGGGCTGGTTTGAAGGTGAGGGAACTGCTGTGATTTCAGAAGGAAAACTCTCCTACAATGATAAAAAGAAGCATATCAATGTTAATCTATCAGATATTGAAAAGGTTGATATGGAGAAGATTGTGATGGGTGAGAATACGGCACCTAAGGTGTTGGCATACAGGCTTTTGATTAAGACTGATAGGAAAAAGTATTATATCGAATCAGAGAGAGCCTATGGTCGAGAGTATAATGAAGTGGATTTGCATAGATTGTATATATACATACAAGAGAATTTGAATAAGCATTAGAGGTGGGAGTAACATATGAAGAATAACAAAGTATTGATAGGTATTATTGCAGCTTTAACATTGGTTATAGTTGGTTTAGTGGCATTTATTTTAGCAGGTGATAAAAAGAAGGCAGATGACATTACAACCCAGGCAGTAGATAATGAAACCACAACTGTGAATACTTCTGAAAGCAACGAAGTAGAGGGTTCTGATTTAGATACCACTACTACAGAAGAGGCTAATCAACAGAAAGCAGACTGTTATGTTACTGTAACCAGCAATAATAACTGGGAATCTAATGGTAAGGTATCAGGACAGCTTGATATAAGTATCACAAATAATAGTGATAGTCAGATTAAGAATTGGACTATAGAAATACCGGTAAGTGATGGGCTTAAAGTAGATAGCTTTTGGAATAGTAATTGCGTTGTTGAGGGAGGAGTCCTCAAGATTACACCTGTAGAGTATAATTCAACGGTTGAGAAATCATCCACACTTAAAGATATAGGAGTTATAGTGACAGTTGCGAACAAGAGTGAGTTTGATGGACTGATGAATGAATCAACGTTATTAGTTGATGGAAAAGAGTATTCTGGAACATCAGCGAATTCATCCGCTGAAGAAAAGGATGATGAGAAGACAACCACAGAAAAGGAAAGTGTAGAGGCACAAACTCCTGCCAAGCCGGAAAGTGGAACTCCTTTTGAGAATCACGGAAAACTTTCTGTCAAGGGTGTTGATATAGTTGATAAAAATGGTACAATGTATCAATTAAAGGGTGTTAGTACTCATGGTATTGCATGGTTTCCAGACTATGTTAATAAAGACTGCTTCCAGACATTTAGAGATGATTGGGGAGCTAACCTTATAAGGCTTGCAATGTATACTCATGAGAATGGTGGATATTGCAATGGTGGTGACAAAGAGTATTTAAAAGGGCTTGTAGATGATGGTGTAAATTATGCTACTGAGCTTGGAATGTATGTAATCATAGACTGGCACATTCTTCATGATTTGAATCCTCAGGTCAATAAGGAGGAAGCTAAGAAGTTCTTTGAAGAGATGTCTGCTAAGTATAAGGATTATGACAATGTTATATATGAGATATGTAATGAACCAAATGGTGGTACAACTTGGGCTGATGTAAAAAGCTACGCTGAGGAGGTAATTCCTATAATTAGAAAGAATGCCCCTGATGCCATTATAATCGTTGGAACACCAAATTGGTCACAGGATGTAGATATAGCAGCCAAAGATCCTATAACAGGCTATGATAATATTATGTATGCAGCACACTTTTATGCAGCAACACATACTGATAGTATTAGAAATAAGGTTCAGACAGCTTTAGACAGTGGACTTCCTGTATTTATTAGTGAGTTTAGTATATGTGATGCATCAGGAAATGGTGCTATAGATTACGGACAGGCTGATAAGTGGTTTGATTTAATTAATTCGAATAATTTATCATATGCAGGATGGAATATATCTAATAAGGATGAGACATCATCTCTTATAAAAGCTTCATGCTCTAAGACGAGCTGGTGGGATGAAAGCGAGCTTTCAGAGACAGGTGTCTGGCTTAGAAAAACTATATTAGGTATTCAGTAGAAACCATAATTTGACGATTTATAATAAGTATAATTGTGGAAAGGAATAATATATGAGAGTAGTAGCGGGAACTGCAAGAAGTCTTATGTTAAAAACCTTGGAGGGACTTGATACAAGACCAACTACAGATAGAATCAAAGAAACCTTGTTTAATATGTTGATGCCTTATGTAGGACAGGCAAAATTCTTAGATTTATTTGCCGGGAGTGGTGGAATAGGCATAGAAGCCTTGAGTCGTGGTGCAGATGAATGTACCTTTGTGGAGATGAATCCCAAGGCAGTCAATATAATTAATGACAATTTGAGACATACAAAGCTTGACAAGAAGGCAAAGGTTTATAAAATGGATGCTGTAAGCTATATTGCAGGATTAAAAATCATTGATTATGATGTGATTTTTATGGACCCACCTTATGGAAAACAGTTGGAACAGGGAGTTCTTGAACAGTTGTCGATGAAGGAGTTTGCTACAGATACTCTTATAGTTATAGAAGCAGAACTGAATGAGGACTTTACATATGTTGAGTCGCTTGGCTTCGAAATAGTTAAGGATAAGAGATATAAGTCAAATAAGCATATATTTTTGGAGAAAAGGGATTAGTTATGAGTACAGCAATTTATCCGGGAAGCTTTGACCCGGTCACATTAGGACATTTGGATATTATTAAGCGTTCTGCAGCGATTTTCGATCATGTTGTTATAGGAGTTCTTAACAATACTGCAAAAAAACCATTGTTTTCATTGGAAGAACGTGTTAATATGTTGAAGGATGCAGTATCGGGAATAGATAATGTGTCTGTTGAATCTTTTGAGGGCTTATTGGTTGATTTTGTTAAGCAAAAGAATACCAATGTTATAATTAGGGGATTGAGAGCGCTGACAGATTTTGATTTGGAGATGCAGATGGCGCAGAGTAATCGTATGGTTGCTTCTGATGTGGACACTGTTTTCTTGTCAACTAGCCTACAATATTCATATCTTAGCTCTAGTATAGTTAAGGAATATGCAAGATATGGCGTTGATTTAAAGGAATTTGTTCCAGAGTGTGTAATTTCTAAGCTTATAGATAAGATGAAATAACTTTAGGAGGTTAGTGAAAAGATGGCAAGAAAAGATATTGATAAGATAATTGAGGAGATTGAGGTTTATGTTGCTCAGGCTAAGGCATCACCATTATCTCAGAGTAAGATAACTATTCAAAGAGATGAGCTTCTTGAGATGATAAAAGAGCTTAAGCTTAAGCTTCCTATGGAGATAGAGAGATGTAAGAAGATTATGCGTAACAAGGAGAATATCCTTTCAGAGGCTAGAACTCGTGCAGAGGCTATACTTGCAGAGTCAGTTAATGAGGCCAACAGACTTGTTGATACTAACCAGATTACAGAGCTTGCTAATATAAGAGCTAATGAGATTCTTGAGATGGCTAGAAATCAGGCACAGCAGCTTGTTGATCAGGCATCAGAGGAGGCTAATGAGATTAGACTTGGCGCAATGTATTATACTAAGGACAAGCTTACAGAGATGAGAGATATATTTACCAGAATCCATGCTATGGAGAAGGAGAATTACAGAAATCTCATTGAGTCTCTTGAAAATGATACATATATTGTTGAAACAAACCTTAGTGAGATGGAAGCAAATATCAATCTTCTTACTGCAGGTAGTAATATGATGTACGAGCGTACAGAGAATCTTGATAGTGCGTTCTCTACAGATGAGCCTATATCACCAAAGGCATCACTTGTTCGTCCTGCTGATGATTTCGATGATTTTGATGATGAAGACGATGACGATGATGATATCGATGTTTACGGCGACAACTCTGATGATGAGGATGACGACGATTTCGATGACTTTTTAGATGATTAATATGCATAGATAAAAAGAACCTATAGCACATAATAATTTTACGAAGATATAGTGAAGTAAAGACAGCCCAGAGTCTTGTATAACCTTGTTGGTTTGGAGTATGGATGATATTCCGCCGAAGGATGTGCAAGCCAGAATTAGGGCTGTTTTTATTTGTTCATTCATTAGGCTGGTTTGACTAATCTGTACTACACCACGTGTAATTTCCGTAGCACCAACAAGTATTAGCTTAATGGTTGTGTCGAAAAGATTAGAGTGAAAGATAAATTCCGATACAATTGAACATAGCATAATATATAGACCCACGAAGGTGATTTGACTAATGCTATTTTCGGAAATGCTTTTGCTTTGTGTTGTATTAGCCTGGCTAACTGGGATAATATATGTATTTTGATAGGAGCTTATGGCTCTTTTTTTATGATGAGTAAGTATTAATTCTAATGTAATAAAGATGATATAAGGAAGATATACAATTGTATAAGCTGTGTGGATATTTATTTTGTTGTTTAAAGTGTTCTCAATAATGAAGCCTATGAAAAACATTGGGCTTACATTGTTTACAACAGGTAAGATTATATTTGCACGTCTTTTATCTATTAATCCTTGTTTTAAAAAGAAAGAACTACTTTTTGCGCCTATGGGATAACCACAAAATAATCCCATGAATATTACAGAGAATACAGGAAGGCTAGATTTGTTTTTTGTTTTTTGATTGCATTGTTTTATTACAGCTTCTTCTAAAAGTCCTGATATTAGCATAAAAGGAAGTAGAAGTGGCAGTACATTTTTGTACCAAAGTAATAAGCCTTCTGTTGCCCCTTGAATTACTAATTGAGAGTTGTTGATTAATAGAATTATACAAATTAAAAGAATAATAATTGCTGGCATATGATATCTCCGATAAATTAATTCGAATGTTATAATTTGTTTCTGAATGGTGAAAATAGCGGTATAATCGGTTAAAATCGTTCTTTAAATGAAAATATAATTGCTAGATGATATTGACAAGATTAATTTTAAATCTTAAATTGAGGTCAAATTCGAGCTAAAAAGGTGTATAATGAAGTCGAAAGCTATTGTTTTGCGCGATTTCTAAACATGACTAATAAGC
>JAFTPO010000042.1 GCA_017463225.1 Lachnospiraceae bacterium
CAGGTAAGGATAATTGTTTAGGCATAGAGGCCTCCTTCCTGATCAAACAAAGGCAACCTAATTATAACCTTTTGCAAAAGTAACTGCTAGTTTGCAAAAGTAGTTGCAAGCAAAATCAAGCAGTTAAAAATGCAATTTTAGTAGTGGTCACCTTCTTTCTGTGGGGTGTTTATTGTACTGGTAATAGTATATCATGGATTTGGGGTGAGGGGAAACATACTAGGGGTATAAAATGGCTGTTTTTTTGGAGAAAAGTGTAGTAAAATATATTTTAGTGAGAATGCTATCGAGGTATGTATATGACAGATTTAGAAATGCAACTTTATCAAGGCTTTACAACTGCATTTGTGGATGGTTCACAATCATCTAACTTAGCATATAAGCCTGAATTTGTGTCTAACAATTACAAAGAGGGAAAGAAGGTACTTTCAGCTATCGAAAGAGAACTGTTCAATTGTGATGAGTTCTCTATTAGTGTTGCATTTATAACCATGGGTGGAATTACGCCTCTCTTGCAGACTTTAAAGGAATTAGAGAATAGAAATATACCAGGTAGAATTCTTACCACAGATTATTTAGGATTCAGTGATCCTGAGGCTATGAGTAAATTAGCAGAGCTTAATAACATAGAATTGAAAATGTATCGTACAAGAGATACAGAAGATGGATTTCACACTAAGGGTTATATATTTAAGAAGGATGAGGTTTATAGAGTTATAGTTGGTAGTTCTAATATGACTTCAAGTGCTCTTACAAAGAATAAAGAGTGGAATACGAAGATTGTTTCTACGGAGCAGGGAGAATATACAAAGGAAATACTGGGAGAATTTAATCAATTATGGAACTCTACTTTCGCCTTTGATTATGATGAATTCATACAGGAGTATACCACTTACTATAATGTTGTTAGAAAGCAACGTAAGATTGCGAAACAGGCTGAAATAGCGTCGATAGATGCATATAAATTAACTCCAAATTCGATGCAGTTAGGGTTTATTTCAAATCTTAAGAAGATACGTGAAGCAGGTGAAGGAAAAGCGTTGCTTATATCTGCTACAGGCACAGGTAAAACCTACGCATCCGCATTTGCCTTACGTGAGGATGATCCTAAGAAAGTGCTATTCTTAGTACACAGAGAGCAAATTGCAAAACAAGCAATAAAGAGTTATAAAAAGGTGTTTGGAGCGACAAAGACCTTTGGTTTGCTGTCTGGAAATGAGAAGGATTATAGTGCAGATTATCTATTTTCTACCATGCAGATGATGTCAAAGGATGAGACTCTTGCAAGATTTGAAAAGGATGAATTTCAGACTATTGTAATAGATGAAGCACATCGAGTAGGTGCTAATAGTTATCAGAAAATTTTGGATTATTTCGAGCCAGAGTTTTGGCTTGGAATGACTGCTTCACCAGAGAGAACAGATGACTATGATGTGTATGAAGCATTTGATCATAATATTGCGTATGAGATAAGATTGCAGCAAGCATTAGAGGAAAATTTACTTTGCGATTTTCATTATTTTGGTATAACTGATTTAGTAATTGATGGTGTAAGTATAGATGAAGATACAGGACTAAAGAATTTTAGTTTACTTACGTCTGACGCAAGAGTGGATTATGTGATAGAGCAAGCTGAATTCTACGGACACAGTGGAGATAGGGTAAAAGGATTGGTATTCTGTAGTTCAACAAAAGAAGCAAGGGAATTAAGTAATAAGTTTAATTTAAGAGGTTATAAAACTACAGTTTTAACTGGAAGTGATAGTCAGGAAAGTAGAGAAAGTGCTATAGAAAAGCTTGTGGCGGATGATGGAGAAAAGCTGGATTACATTTTTACAGTTGATATATTTAACGAAGGTGTTGATATACCAGAGATTAATCAGGTTATTATGCTCAGACCAACCGAATCCCCTATAGTGTTTGTACAGCAGCTTGGTAGAGGGCTTCGTAAAGCTGATGATAAGGAATATGTAGTTATCTTAGATTTTATAGGAAATTATAAAAACAATTTTATGATTCCTATAGCTTTGTCAGGAGATAGAACATACAACAAGGACAATATAAGAAGATATGTAATGGAGGGCAACAGAATCATACCTGGTGCTTCGACCATCCATTTTGATGAGATTTCAAAAGGTAGAATATTTAGGTCAATAGATCAAATTAAGGGTATAAAATCAATTATCAAGAAGAGTTATCAAGATTTAAAATACCGTTTGGGTAGAGTGCCATTGCTTTTAGATTTTTATGAGTATGGAGAGATAGACCCACTGGTTATTTTGGAAAACTATAAAACTTATTATCATTTTATCGTGTCTGTAGATAGCGATGAATGTAAATTCAAATTACAACCAAATGATATACTAACGCTAGAATATTTGTCTAAAGTGATGGCTAGAGGGAAACGTCCTCACGAGACGGAAGTTATTGCTAAAATGATGATAAATAATCTGGTAGATGGGGAAGAAGTATGTAGTGAAATAGAACAACAATACGGAATTGTTGTATCAATGACAGATGTAGAAGCAGCATTCAGAAACATGGAAGGAAACTTTGTAAGTAAGGAAGATGAAATTGAGAAATACAAGCATATGAATATCCTAAAAAGAGATGATGCCGGTATGGTTCGGAGAATGCAGGGCTTTGCAGAGATAATAAAGCATACAGATTTCTACACATTGGTTTTAGATTTGGTAGAAACATCAAGAGCAATTTACAAAGGTCAATATCTAAACAAAAAGAGGGATGGACAATTTGTTCTCTATGAAAAATATTCCCGTAGAGATGTATGTCAGTTGCTTAACTGTGAACGAGACATATCATCTGTTATGTATGGAATGAAGCGTATAGAAGATGATGTTTGTATATTTGTTACATATAATAAGCAAGAGGATACATCGGGAAAAGAGTATATTGATGGCAAACCAGATTATGCAGATGAATTTATAAATAATCAGATATTTATGTGGGATTCTCAAATAGGTAGAGGTCCTGACAGTTCATATATGAAGGATGTAATGGGTGCAAAACGTAAGAGATTATTTATCAAAAAGAGTGATGCAGAGGGTACGGATTTTTACTATATGGGAATGTTTGATATCGTTGAAGTTACAGGTGCTACCAAAAAGGATAATCGTGGTAAAGAACGTGAAATAACTAAGGTAAAAGCACGGATGCATCATGAAGTTAGAGAGGATCTTTTGCAATATTTAAGAAGTAGTATTTAAGATATGGAGAAAGCTTATGAAGACAATTAGAGTAGTTGCTGCAATAATAAAACATGAGGATAAAATATTCGCAACACAAAGAGGTTATGGAGAGTTTGAAGGTGGATGGGAGTTTCCGGGAGGAAAGATTGAAGAGGGGGAGACACCACAGGAAGCACTTAAGCGAGAAATAATGGAAGAGCTTGAAACAGAAATAAGTGTTGGAGATTTAATTGATACAATCGAGTATGATTATCCTACATTTCATTTATCTATGGACTGTTTCTGGGCAGAGATTGTTTCGGGGAAATTAGTGCTTAAGGAGCATGAATCTGCAAAGTGGCTTGCAAAGGATGAACTGGATACAGTAGACTGGCTACCTGCGGATATAACTTTGATTGATAAGATAAGAGAGAGTATGTAGAGCTTTTTGTTTGAATTTTATACTGTATTATTGAAGAGATTGCATAGGTTGGCAGTCTCTTTTTTTCAACTACGCGTTGAATGACTTTTGGATGATTTTTGGGTATTCTGTATTATAGAAGCAGTTATTTTTATGCAATTGCAAGATTTTTAATATAAGGAGGAACTTAAGATGAATAATGTGTTAGAAGCGTTTGATCCGTTAGCGGTGAAATGTAATAGTAGCGAGGCAGTGGTAATACAATCGTTAAAGAGGGAGATTACTAATATCCTTAATTCTTATGTAGGATGGTATGATTCCTTTTGTGAATTAATCCAGAATGCTATGGATGCTGTAGATAAAAGATTAGAATTGGAAGGTGAAGATTATTCTGCTCGAATCCATATTCTAATCGACATAAAGAATAATTTAATATCTGTGACAGACAATGGTATAGGATTCAAGGAGGCAGAGTTTACAAGATTCTTAGCACCTAACTTCTCTTTTAAAGCTAATGGTACATCTAGAGGTCATAAGGGAGTTGGCGCTACTTATTTAGCGTATGGTTTTAACTATATGCAAATAGCTACAAAGACTCCGGATTTTTCGTTTGTTGGAGTAATGAAGGATGCTAAGAAGTGGTTAGAGGATCCGGTTCCTGCATCAAATCCATTTGTTGTCCCAGACAATGATAAGGTAATTGATGACTATTTTGAGACGATTGATCGAGGAACTTGTATGTCCATCAAATACGACACCTTTAGCTATCCAAAGGATTTATCTTGGATTGGAGTTTCGACTGCGGAAAATTGGTTGAATGTTTTACGAGTACATACTGCTTTGGGACAGATTAAGGATTGTTCTAAGGTAAAGGTTATAGTTGATGTAATTGACAAGCAAGGCAATAAGACAACAGCGGAGACAGAGGCTCCACAGTATCCGGTATTAAACGAATTAGTGGAAAAGGTTATGTCAGTGGATGATATTTTTAATAAGATGGAGGAACTACATAACAAATACGGATCTAATTACAAAATGCCAGCTAAGTATTCTAATTTATTGGGGGTATATGGTAATTGGGATAGTGAGACATTGTTATCTCATATGAGTTTTGGGGTTAGAGAGACTGAGTTGATTAGACAACATAAGGTGTCCGTTATTTTTTCTTATGTCTATTCTATGAGCGTTTGGGATAAGATTGATGCAAATGCTGGCATCAGGAAGGGCAATCATGTTCTGTATGGTGGTGTTCAGCTTGCCACAAACAATATGCCACAGGGCGAGTTGATTCAGATTCCGTTAACTAAGAATATTGGTAGACAAAAGCAGGCAAATGTGGTTGTTCATTTTGATAATTGTTCAGTAGATCTTGGTAGGAAGGGATTTAATAAGGAGATTACTGACTTAGGCAAGGAAATAGGTGCGAAGTTGGTGAGAGAACCCTTGACAAAAGTGAGAGCTTGTTTAAAGGCTAATTCTGGCGCTGCACCTGATTTAAAGAGGGAGTGCATTTTAGCTGAGTGGAAGGCTGAGATGAGTAAGCACGAAAAGGAGAATCCGTTGGTTTTAGATAATCCTAACTTCTTTGATCCTATTAAGGAGATCCCTATAACCTCGATACCGACCAGAGAACAAGACGTTATTGCTTTGTTTAATCAGTTGATTGCAGGTGGAGTTATACGAGGTATAAGAATTATGTCAACTAATGAGAGAATGACATATGACAGTTTGTATAGAATAATAATTACGGATAAGACAAATCTTCATTTGTTTAATCGTGATATTAATCCATTAGGAATTGTCGAAGATGTGATTAATGAGATGTTAGTTGGTAAGGGTGAATTTGTTTCAGAACCTAGAGTTCTTGAATACAAGTATTCGTTGGATGGACTTGTAGAAGACATAGATACTGGTGTGAAAAATACCAGTGATATTAATCTTGTGGTTGCATGGGAGGCAGGAGATTTGTATAAGGAAAACTATACTATGGAGTCTCTTCTGCTTGAGGGAAATGAGACATTAAGACAGTATCATGGGATAACACATAGACTTCATTCGATTAATTCTAATGAGTTAGTGTGTGATGTTGTGTTGTTGAAGGATTTAATTCTTTATTTAAATAATGATGAAGAATCAACAGCTTTACAAGAGTCATATGACGAATAGCTAGAATATTAGTATCTATGCACTATTGCTAGCATATTTGCAATTGTGCATAGATATGTAGTAGAATTAGTAGTATGAAGGAGGAAATACCATGCTAACCACAACCCTAGGCGACATAACCAAAATCACAAACGTCCAAGCCATCGTCAATGCAGCCAACACCAGCCTACTAGGCGGTGGAGGAGTAGACGGTGCTATTCATCGTGCAGCAGGCCCGGAGCTTTTAGCGGAGTGCAGAACACTTCATGGATGTGATACTGGCTGTGCTAAGATAACCAAGGCCTATAAGCTTCCTTGTGATTATGTTATTCACACCGTAGGACCTATTTGGTACGGTGGAAATGATAACGAGGAGGAATTGCTGGCTAACTGTTATCGTAATTCTTTACAGCTTGCGGTGGAGAACAACATCCGCACTGTTGCGTTTCCGTCTATATCTACAGGTGTGTATAGCTTTCCTGTGGAGCAGGCTGCTAAAATAGCTGTTGCTACTGTTAGAGAATTCATGGAGGAGAATCCTGACAAGATAGATTTAGTACAGTGGGTTTTATTTGATCAGCGAACCTATGCGGTTTATGAAAGGGAGATAAACAATATCTAAAAACTAGGGTGAGAATTGATTATATATCACAAAACACAAAAAGAGGCTAAATGCCTCTTTTTGCTCTTTAAAGATATCCTTTAGCCTCGGAATCAGACAATTCGTACTGTTCAATGAGAGCGAGGATGATATCATTATCACTTGTATTAAGCTTTCGGAGAGAAGAAACAAGTTTGTTTATACCTGTAGTGCGTTCTTCAGCGCGACCCTCTTCTCTGCCAATTTCCTTCATAGTCTCTTCGTGAAGCTTCTCGTCATATTCGAATATACTCATACTTATCACCTGCTCCTTGTTCTTCTTCAAAAAATCAGCAAGTATTCCATCTCTAATACATTCATTTACAGCCTTATTTACAGCTTCCTTTAGAGACATAGTTTTTTGGTGTTCTCTAACTCGGTCTACATAGAGCATATAGTCTCGTAAGGTTGGACATTTCTCCATAAGCTCATCATTGTAGCCCGGGTTGATGTTAAGCTGTGTTACGATGAGTTCAAGCTGAGGCTCATCTTCAGGACGTATGTAGGCGTCAGATAATCGCATCTCCTTCCTAGCGGGCTGCTCCTGTTTGCCATTGTAGAAGACTATAAATCTTGGGTTAGGCAGCTGTATCAGCCTAGGAGAGTAGATATCCTTATCGCTGTAGAAACTTGCAAAGTTCCTAGATACGTAGTCCAAATCTCTAAGTGGTAGATTCGGATTAACTGTTGATTGGTGTTCATATAAGCTAAGCACCATATCTACTACAAATGATACATCATTTTTCATAGACATGTAAATAGCATTTTCCAAAGTTGTTATCTCTAAATCGTCTAAATTTGTGTAGCTGGTGCCATTAACTGCATTGTAAAGTGCAAGTAGCTCCTTCTTGTCCTTGAACAACATCCTAAATACGGTGTCCTTATAGTTGCGGACAACAGGTTCTGTGGTTAGAATTTCTTTTTTCATTGTAATCTCCTTTTCTCTTTTAAGTTGTGTAAAGCAGGAGATTACCCTTAGCTGTAATCAAGTAACTCGCTGCTTTGCTTTAAATTGTTCGGGAATTATAAAGCATCGAATTACTTTATGACGTGTGTCAATGTTAGATGGAATGAACATCAGAATTGAATGCTTTATTTGATGATAACATATCCTCTGAAAATTACAACACATAAATGAAATTGTTTTATGAAAAAATCATCTAAGCCTTTTTAATCTGCAGCTTTCTTTGTCTTACACCACAATCCTCTCAATCTCACTCTTACCAGCTTCCACACTTCCCTGGATCATAACCTTATTTCCACCGCACTTAGCTCCTAGCTCACTTCTTAGCTTTTGTGCCAGTTCATTACAATCCGAGCTCTTGCTGCCAATTACGAATCTATAATTGCATACCTTCTTGTCGCCGTCACAATCATCGCCAGTCTTATTGTCGCTAGCCATATCACCTCCGGCAAATACACCACAGTATCCACTATACTTCTCCATCAGCTCATTTACTGCATTTCTGATTGCCATATTGTCAGTAATGTCTGTAAATAACACGGCATTCTCGCTTTCTTCAGGGCTAGGGAGAGCAGCTAAGCTCATGCTAAGGCATTTTGCCTGAAGCTCATTAACCTTGTACTTATAGGCCTGGCACTCATCCTTTAGTCTCTGGTAGCCCTCAACCACCTGCTCCTGTTTGGTGGACATATCCTGAGCTATGGCGCTTACACTGTCATATTTTAAGCTGTAGTCCTTTAAAGCTCTTTCGCCGCAGAGTATGTTAAGTCTTACGCCACCCTTATAGCTTTGGACTCCAACTATCTTTAATATTCCAATCTGTCCGGTGGTAGCAACATGTGGAGCGCAGCAGGCGCACATATCTACCCCTGGGATTTCCACGATTCGAACCTGACCGTCGATTTCAATCTTGCTGCGGTATTCCATATTAATCAGTTCGTCATTGGTTGGATATAGAATATTCACGGGAAGATTCTGATACACTATTTTATTTGCCTCAAGCTCTATCTCTCTGGCCTGCTCCCAATCCAAAGGACCATTAAAGTCCATGGTTACCTCATTGTTGCTGAGGTGAAAGCCTACATTATTGTAGCCGTATTTATTATGTATAAGGCCGGACAGGATATGCTCTCCGGAATGCTGCTGCATAAAGTCAAAGCGCTGATTCCAGTCAACCAGACCTGATACAGTGGAACCTACCTCTATAGCTTGTTCTACATAGTGGTAGATAAGGTCATCCTTAATCTGAGCATCCACAACCTCCATACCGTTTAAAGTTCCTATGTCTGCAGACTGTCCACCCTCCTCTGGGAAGAAGGCTGTCTGGTCCAGCAGCACCTTGTAAAGCTTTCTATCCTGGTCGTAATCACAGGAAAGCACCTGAGCCTCAAACTTTGTTATATTAATATCCTCGTAAAATAACTTTCTCATAATATATCCTCTTTCCGTCAGCTTGTGTTTATAACTTATATGGCTTATTTTATACGCTAATTGGCGTATGGGCAAGAGATTGTTTTATTGGAGTTTTATTGTCTGAGACAAAGTATATAGCATATGTGTAAAAATTTGGTTATTATGTAAAAATTTTCATATTCACAATGATTTACCCTTGACAAAGCAGTTTTAGAGTGATATTGTAACGGTGGTTAGGCAAGGTTAACTACAAATTCAGAGGTGGAAAAAATGAGTTTAGCTGACGCATTAGAAGGAAAAGAATACGTTATCAAGGATATATTGACAGATGATGAAGAATTGAATGCCTTCTTATTTTCTTTGGGATGTTACAGTGGAGAGAACATCACCGTTGTGACTAGAAGGAAGAAGAATTTGACAGTGTCAATTAAGGATGCCAGATATAGTATCGATATACAGTTAGCTTCAGCAATAATAGTTGAATAACTGACTATTGTTGCTAAGTGATATTTTTTTGAGTAATGAGTTAGGGCAAACTAACATATTATCGATAGTAGGTATTATTTACACCTTGTTATATGATATAGGAGGAAGTTGAAATGAGAATTGCTTTAGCAGGTAATCCAAATAGCGGTAAGACTACGTTATACAACGCAATCACTGGTAAAAATGAGCGTGTTGGTAACTGGGCTGGTGTTACCGTAGATAAGAAAGAAAGCCCTATTAAGAAGAGCCTTTATGAGGCGGGAGAGGAGCTTATAGCAGTAGACCTTCCAGGTGCTTACTCCATGTCTCCTTTTACGTCTGAGGAAAGCGTGACAAGTGCTTATGTTAAGGAAGATAATCCGGATGCTATAATTAACATAGTCGATGGTACAAATCTCAGCAGAAGCTTGTTTTTCACTACACAGATTTTGGAACTGGGAATTCCTACAGTTATAGCTTTGAATAAGAGCGATGTCAACGAAGCTAATGATACTAAGATTGATGTGGAGAAGCTTTCAGAGAAACTGGGGTGTCCGGTTATAGAGACCACATCTACTACAGGAGAAGGCCTTAAAGAGGTAGTTGCTAAAGCTGTTAGCATTAAGGGTGCAGGTCAGAAAGCTCCGTATACCCAGGCAAATATAGACCTTACAGATAAGGCTGCTGTTGAGGCCGCTGACAGAAAGCGATTCGAGTTTGTAAATGCAATAGTTAAAAGTGTAGAAACTCGTAAGGTTTTAACTAAGGATAAGAACTTTGGCGATAAGCTGGATGCAGTGCTTACTAATAAGTGGTTAGGCATTCCAATATTCGCAGTAGTTATGTACCTGGTGTTCCAGATATCACAGGCATGGGTTGGCCCATTTATTGCAGATACATTGGTTGCATGGTTAGAGTCCTTCCAGGGATGGGTAGGCCAGCAGTTTGACAGTGCATCACCACTTTTGTATGCACTTTTAGTTGACGGTGTTATCGGTGGTGTAATCGCAGTTATTGGCTTCCTTCCACTGGTTATGGTTATGTATTTCCTCATCGCTATACTAGAGGATTGTGGATATATGTCACGTGTGGCAGTAGTGCTTGATCCAATCTTTAAGAGGGTTGGTCTTTCAGGAAAGTCAGTTATTCCTTTCGTTATCACTATCGGTTGTGCAGTTCCAGGTATCATGGCAAGCCGTACAATCCGTAACGAGAGAGAGAGAAGAGCAACAGCTATGATTGCTCCATTTATGCCATGTGGTGCTAAGGTGCCGGTTATCGCACTTTTTGCCGGCGCATTCTTTGATGGTGCTGGATGGGTAAGTACTGTAGCTTACTTCGTAGGTATCTTACTTATATTCTTGTCAGCATTACTTGTTAACAAGATTGCAGGATATAAGGCTAGAAAGTCATTCTTTATTATAGAGCTTCCAAACTATAAGGCTCCTAGTCTTTGGGGAGCATTTAAGTCAATGTGTAGCCGTGGTTGGGCATATATCGTAAAAGCTGCTACTATTATCTTACTTTGTAACACAGCAGTACAGATTATGCAGACCTTTAATTGGAGCTTCAAGGAAGCTGCATCAGCTGATGAGTCAATCCTTGCTTCTATCGCAGGACCATTTGCTTACATACTTGTACCATTTGTAGGTGTACTTAGCTGGGAGCTTGCTGCGGCAGCAGTTACAGGCTTTATCGCTAAGGAGAACGTAGTAGGTACACTTGCAGTTTGTTTCGTGGGACTTGATAACCTTATCGATACTGAGGAGCTTGCTATGATGGAGGGTGCTGGCGCTGAGGTTGCCGGAGTTATGGCCATCACTAAGGTTGCAGCTCTTGCATATATGATGTTTAACCTTTATACACCACCTTGCTTCGCAGCTATCGGTGCTATGAACTCAGAGATGAAGAGTGCTAAGTGGCTTTGGGGTGGAATCGGTCTCCAGCTTGGAGTTGGCTTCACAGTAGCTTACCTTGTATATACTATAGGTACACTTGTTACAGATGCTGCCTCACTTGCAGCTGGTCCAGCTATCGCAGGTTTGGTTGCAATAGTAGTTTTTGTTGGAATTGTTGTTGCGTTAATTAATAATACAAATAAGCAGTTAAAGAAGGAGTATGCACTTAGTAAATAATTATGGTAGATGTAATAATTATCCTAATTGTAATTTTAATAGTGGGAGCTATATCCCTATATCTCTACAAGGCCAAAAAGCGAGGAGAGACCTGTATAGGCTGTCCTTATTCTAAGCAATGTGCTTCTAAGGGGAATTGTAGCTCTAAGCATACGAAATAGTGTTTATAAATGCAAAAGGCGATGTGATTATCACATCGCCTTTTAGTTGCCTATAAGTGATTTAATATCTCTTAACGATTACCAAGTCGTCTAGGGATACACCCAATACGTAGGATATACGAACCAGATTATCGATGCTAGGCAGCTTGCCTGATTCCCGCATCCAGCTGTATGTAGCCTGAAGGGTTACATCGCCCAGCTCCTTTTGAAGCATAGCAGGAGTTATACTCTTCTGCTGACAGAGCTTCTTGATGTTTCTGCTAGTTGCACATGCGTCTACACAAATGTTTTCCATAGGCATACCTCCTTGCGCTAAATATCTTTGTAGCGCTCCTTTACATAGTCATCGTGCTCCAAGGTTTTCTTAATCTTCTCGATTATGGTATCTCTCTTATGTCTGTCCTTCACGTCTTCACTTTCCATAATTAAGTCGATGATTATCTTCAGTAGCTGGCTATTAGACTGAATGCTATATCCGTCCTCATCATCAGACAGATCAACTGCCTCGATATTAAAGAGTGATTTGCCAACTTTTCCCTCCTTGAAGTATTCGAAGTAGTACTTCATAAGTCTTCTGGAATAAGCGGAAAGACTTCTACCGGGAGAGTCTAAGGCTACCTGGCTTTCTAAGGTGACCTCAACCGCATCCTCGTCGGATAGGTAGCAAAAATCAGTAACCTTCTTCGGATTGGCGCTGTCTGCGGAATTACCCTCTACTAGGTCGAATTCCTTTTTCATAATAGCTAGCTGCTTCTGGTTAAAAGGCATCTTGTTAGCTAATTTCAGCTTAATTAAATACTTTTTGTACATTGTTAATCCTCCTTTGATACATCTCATAATATAGTTGCTTAAAAAAATTCAACAAGTTTCCCTAAAAATAAATGATTAAGTGACGCCATTAACTCCAAAAATGGAATAACTTGCTTTCTGATACGAGTATAGCAATTGGTCAGCTTAATGTCAACATATACAAGGGGGATTAAACTAATGGTTTAATGAGGCCTTTTCTACAATTGTATTATTACACACCTAAAGTCCCATAAACCTCCCTCGATAATTGTTTTTTAAAAACAGTAAGGATTCTCTTTGCATATATGGATATTTAAACTACCAGTTCAATGACAACTACCGTTAAATTTACTAAGATAGATTTAGAGTTGATTTTAAGAATGATAATATATAAGGAGGAACACATTATGAAGATGACATCAGCATATGCAAATAAGCTTGCAAACCAGCTTAATGATGAGAAGAACTATTGGAGAGAGAAGGAGAGAAGCTCTCAGACCTACACTGCATCCTTAGATGAGGAGCCGGTTATCCCTGACTATGACTACCGACAGGTGGCAGATGAGATAGGGAAGATAGACTGGAAGATATGCAGGATAAAGCATGCCATTAACCAGGCCAATGTGGTGAATACCATAGACTTAGATGGAGAGACATTGACCATCGATATGGTCCTTGTGAGAATGGCGCAGCTTAATAATCGAAGAGATGTGCTTGATTCTATGAGGAAGAGACTTCCTAAGACTAGAACAGGCTCTATGCACTTGAGAAGCTCTACTCCAGAGTATACATATCTTAATTATGATTTAGACCAGGTAAAGGCGGATTATGACAAGGTTTGTGATTCTATTATGAAGCTTCAGATTGCTCTGGATAGATATAACCAGACAGTTGAGTTCGAGGTTGATATAGATTAGTACCTCCTCCGTTAAATATTTTTCCTTACAGTTTAACAAAAAGCTTATGGTGCGCATAGCGGTTAATAGTAATGTTTAAAGTTATTAGTTATAGATTATTCCGTTATTGAACTAAGGTTATTGTTTAGGTATATGGTCAGTGATTTAATAGAATATTGGTGATCAATATATATTTAAACTGTAGAAAACTTGTAGGGATGAAGCTATTAGCTTTGTCTTTGCGGCCGGGAAGTATCAGGTTATAGCGGTATTAAAAAAGCTGACTTTTATTAGTCGGCTTTTTTATTTTCTGCTAGTAATTTTCATAAAATATAGTATGATGGGAATAGATGTATAAGATAAAAAGGAGGAGCATTATGTACCTTGTGTTGGATGTGGGAGCAACCTATATAAAGTATGCAACATTGACGGCTGAAGGAGAGATTTCCAATAAGGGTAAGACAAAGACACCTATGGATTACGACGAGAACACATATCCTGAGGCAGTTGGCAAATTCGTAGAAACAATAGGCGAGATATATGATGGATTTGTTAAGAATATGGAGATTGAGGGCATAGCCATGGCAGTGCCCGGTCAGGTGGATATTAAAAGAGGTATTGTATACAGTGGTGGTGGTATCAGGTATTTGCATGAAGCACACGTGGGAGAGCTTGTGTCAGCCAGATGTAATAATGTTCCTGTAGCTATAGAAAATGATGGCAAATGTGCAGCCTTAGCCGAGGTTTGGATGGGCAATGCCAAGGATAAAAGCGATGCGGTGGTTCTTGTTTTTGGTACAGGAATCGGAGGCGGTATCGTAAGACACGGAAAGGTTATTCATGGTAAGCAGCTTCTTGCAGGAGAGCTATCATTTATCATAACCGACATGGAAAGGTCTGATTTGGACAAATTACCGGACATGGACAATGCCATGGAAAGAGTTAACCTGGAAGAGTACTTTGAAACATTCCCATATACATGGACAACCCAGTGTTCCACCATAAATGTATGTCAATGGGTAGGACGCAAGAAGGGCTTGAAGTTTGGTGAGGTAACCGGTGAATTGATATATCAGTGGATAAGTCAGGGTGACGAGGAAGTAATTGAGATTATGGAGAATACCTATTTTAAGATTGCAAAGCAATGTCTCAATTTATATGTAACCCTAAATCCGGAGATAATACTTATCGGAGGAGGAATCAGTGCCCAGCCTCTGTTTATAGAAGGTATTAAGAAATATGTTGATAAGCTAAAGAGGATGTCCGGTGTGTATTCAGGAATTAAGCTGGACACCTGTAAGTATTTAAATGATTCTAATTTGCTTGGAGCATTGTACAACTTTAAGCAACTATATGGAGCCAATTAAGAAAGGAGATATAAGATGAGCTTGCGAAAGGATTTTCTTTGGGGCGGTGCGGTAGCTGCCCATCAGATAGAAGGTGGATGGAATGAAGGTGGAAAGGGTATAAGCATAGCAGACGTTATGACTGCCGGTGACAATGTTACCAAAACCCCAAGACGTATAACTGATGGGGTGATAGATGGTGAAAACTATCCTAATCATGAGGCTTCAGATTTTTATCATCATTATAAGGAGGATATAGCTCTTTTGGCTGAGATGGGTTTTAAGTGCTTAAGAACTTCTATAGCATGGACCAGAATATATCCAAGATGTGATGAAGAGACTCCTAATGAGGAGGGATTAAAGTTTTATGATGACTTGTTTGATGAGTGTCATAAATATGGTATCGAGCCAATAGTAACCCTTTCTCATTTTGAGATGCCATACTATATGGCTAAGGAGTACGGTGGATTTACTAACAGAAAGTGTATCGATTTCTTCGTTAAGTTCGCCACAACCTGTTTTGATAGATATAAGGACAAGGTAAAGTATTGGATGACCTTCAATGAGATTAATAATCAGGCCAACCCTAATCCCCATCATTTGGTTCAGGAGGGCGCTATATTGGAGGAGTACCTAGAGGGACAGGATTATGAGAAGGTAATGTACCAGTCATCACATTATGAGCTTGTAGCCAGCGCGCTGGCAGTGAAGGCAGGAAAGAAGATTAATCCGGATTTTATGATAGGATGTATGATAGCTATGTGTCCTATATATCCTGCGACATGTAAGCCGGTTGATGTTCTGGCAGCTCAGAGATTTATGCAGGGAAAATATTGGTATACAGATGTTCATGTTAAGGGAAAATATCCAAATTGGTTATTAAAGAAGTTTGACAGAAAGAACTATAACCTTGACATAACAGATGAGGATATTGCAATTCTTAAGGAAGGTACAGTGGACTATGTTGCCTTTTCTTACTATATGTCATATGCAGTTGAGGCCAAGGAGGACAATCCATATTATGACTATCGTGAAGCAGACTTTGTCCGCAACACTTACCTTAAAGCAAGCGACTGGGGCTGGCAGATAGATTCAACAGGTCTTCGCTATGCTATGAACTGGTTTGCAGATAGATTTGATGTTCCTTTTATGATAGTGGAAAATGGTTTCGGAGCTTACGATAAGGTTGAGGAGAATGGAACCATAGATGACAGCTATCGTATACAGTACCTTGGAGATCATATCAAGGCCATGATGGATGCGGTAGAATGTGAAGGTATTGATTTGCTTGGTTATACTATGTGGGCACCTATAGACATTGTATCAGCATCTACAGGAGAGATGGATAAGCGTTATGGATTTGTCTACGTGGATAAAAATAATGCGGGCGAGGGTACATTGGCGAGAAGCAGAAAGAAGTCATTTTATTGGTATAAGGATGTTATCGCTACCAATGGAGAGTGTTTGAGAAACTAATGCTAGGAAGGGAGATATATTATGGAGAATTTTAATTTTTACAGTCCAACTGAGTTTATTTTCGGTAAGGACAGAGAACTGGAAGTGGCAACCTATGTGGCAAAGCATGGTGGAACCAAGGTACTTATTCACTATGGTTCAGGCTCTGTAGTGCGTTCAGGTCTTTTGGATAGAGTGAAGAAGTCCCTAGATGATGCCAATATACCATATGTGGAGTTAGGTGGTGTCAAGCCAAACCCAAGAGATACTAAAGTTTATGAGGGCATAGAACTGTGTCGTAAGGAAGGTGTGGATTTCATACTTTCAGTGGGTGGAGGCTCTTGTATAGATAGTTCAAAGGCCATAGCGATTGGTGTACCGTATGAAGGTGATTTCTGGGATTTTTATCTTAAGAAAACCCAGATAACTAAAGCCCTTCCTATAGGTACGGTTCTTACAATTGCAGCAGCCGGTAGTGAGGGTTCAGGTGGCTCGGTTATAACTAAGGAAGAGGGAATGCTTAAGAGAGATGCAGGCTCAGATCTTATTAGACCTAAGTTCTCTATCTTGAATCCTGCACTTACCTGTACACTTCCTGCATATCAGACAGCTTGTGGCGCTACAGATATTATGGCTCATGTTTTTGAGAGATACTTCACAAACACTAAGGAAGTAGAGATAACAGACAGACTTTGCGAGGCAGTACTTCTTACTATGGTTAAGGAGACACCAAGAGTAATTGCAGACCCTGATAATTACGAAGCAAGAGCAAATATTATGTGGGCTGGTATGGTAGCTCATAATGATATAGTTGGTGTAGGTCGTTCCCAGGATTGGAATAGTCATAACATAGAGCATGAGCTTTCCGGATTATATGATTGTGCTCACGGTGCAGGTTTGGCGGTGGTTATGCCGGCTTGGATGGAATATGTTATGGACCATGATGTGATGAGATTTGCTCAGATGGCAGTGCGGGTATGGGGATGTCAGATGAATTTTGAAAACCCTGAAGCTACAGCTAAGGAGGGAATAAATCAGTTCCGTAAGTTCCTGAAATCTATTGGTATGCCAATTAACTTTGCAGAGCTTGGAGCTAAGGAAGAGGACATACCATACCTTGTAGATACACTTGGTGTTGGTGATGGAGTTCGCGGAGGCTTTAAGGAGCTCAACAGACAGGCAGTCATAGATATTCTCAAAATCGCAGTAGACGCTAAGGTACAATAGTATATAAATAAAAAATGGACAAGGGAATTCATGTATATTCTTGGCCGGCCTGCCTAGGGTCGGTTCACGCTGACACTAAAACGGTCAGCTTAGTCCCGACCACTGTCGCGGCCGGAAGGAAAGGGTTTGGATTCCCTTGTATTATTCTATTCGTGGTTCATTTTCATTCGGTATTGCTTTGGTGTGGTGTTGTGATATTTTTTAAACTGTTTAATCATATGGCTACAGTCTGCAAAGCCGGTTTCCTGACTAATATAAGTAAGGTCGAAATCTGTAAATAAAAGATAATCCTCCACCTTGAATATTCTAAATCTATCTATATACTCCTTACAGGATACACCATAGGTTTTTTTAAATCGTTTTGCAAAATATGGGTAGCTAAGGCCACACATATTTGCGATGTCTGCTACTTCAAGATTATCTCCAATGTGTTGATCGATGTATTCAGAGATATTCTCTACATTATAGGAATCACCTTTTTCGTACATAGAGTTTTCCAGCGTGAAGCCATCATCCCGCCAGCTTCTAATCATTGATGTGAGAATAGTGTATAAATTTGCTTTGGTGAGCAGGTCATAACCATAGCTTTTATTGTTATATTCCTCTATACAACTAAAAAATAGTTTTTTACAATTATTTCTAATTGAAAATTCCTGGTTGAACTGTATAGACATTTTCTGCTCTAATGCTCCTCGTAATATGCTGCTAAGCTTTGGAGAATAAGAAGGAGTGTCTGATAGAAGATTGATGTCAAATTTTAAAACTGCGTAAACAAGTTCATTCTCATCATATGGGTATATGGAATGTACTGATTTTGGATGAAACAGTATTATGTTATCTGTTGGAACTACGTACTTATCCTTTCCCTGATACATAATGGCAGTTCCCTTTGTTACATAAATCATCTCCACAAAATAATGCCAGTGTGGTGTTATGGGAAAGCTTTCCTTGGCTGCATCAAACAAAAAACATTCAAAAGGTGTATTAAGTGTGTCACTAAGCTCGAATATTGGTTGCATATGGTCCTCCTAATATTTGTATGTTGTTAACAAAAGGATAGATTTGTTATATTTTTTGATAGAAACATTATATCATATATTTGCGCAAAGTGTTTAAATGATTTTCGGTAAATAAATATTTACCGTTTTTTGTTTGCTTGAATTATAACAACATAGTGTGGAGGACGAAATATGTCTAAGCTAGAAGTAAAAAGAATAAACAGAAAGACTGTTGTCAGGGATATGACTACAGGCAGCGAGATGAAGCTTTTGATAAGCTTTATGCTTCCTATGCTGGTAGGAAATATATTGCAGCAGGTTTATAACATAGCAGATAGTATAATAGTGGGTAATTATCTGGGTTCAAATGCCCTTGGCGCTATAGGCTGTACAGCACCTATTACTTTCCTGTTTTTTTCAATATGCCATGGCCTGGGTATGGGAGCAGGAATAATGGTTGCTCAATATTTTGGTGCAGGCCACGAGGAGAATGTAAAGAAAACACTGACAAATTCCTTGTACATAGTGGTTATTTCTGCTTTGTTATTAAGCTTTGTGGGTGTAGTATTTGCAAGACCTATGTTGGAGCTTTTAGGAACTCCGATTAATCAGATAGATGATGCGGAGATTTATATGAAGATAATCTGTGCCGGTACTATTGCTGTAGGTATATACAATTACGCATCTCAGGTTATGAGAGCCTTGGGAGATGCTAAGACTCCTATGATATTTATAATGGTTGCCACAATTCTCAATATTGTATTGGATTTGTTGTTTGTTATGGAGTTTGATATGGGAGTTGCAGGAGCAGCTTATGCAACCATTATAGCTCAGAGTGTTTCTGCTATAGGAAGCCTTCTTACGGCGGCTATAATTAATCCTTATTTTAAGCTTAAGCTATCACATTTTACTATAAACAGACAGATCTTTAATCTATGTCTTAAGGTGGGATTGCCACTTGGTATGCAGGGCTTTGCCATAGCTATTTCCTGTGTAATACTCCAGGGCTTTGTAAATAGCTTTGAGGAGAAGGTGGTCACTGCTTTTACAGTGACCAGCAGGGTGGAGCAGTTTGTTCAGCAACCATACAATTCACTTGCCTCAGCTGTATCATCCTTTACAGGTCAGAATATGGGAGCAGGTAATATTGACAGAGTTAGAACAGGACTTAAGAAATCTGTGATTATAGTTGGAGTTATAAGCTTGACTATGCTTCTTGTGTGCTTTGGAGCAGGAGAGCTAATTGCAAGATGTTTTGTAGCTGATGCACAGGTAATAGATATAAGTGTTAAGGGAATGATGATATTAAGTACAATGTTCTTCCCACTTGGAATAATATATGTTACAAGAGCTTTGCTTAATGGCGCAAATGATTCAACCTATGCTTTTATCAATGGCGGTGTTGAGGTGCTTGGAAGAATAATGTTCTCTGTACTTATGGTTTATGTTGTGGGGGCAGGACAGTGGTCTGTATGGCTTGCAACAGGACTTACCTGGCTGTTTGCGGGCACTATTGGAGTTATAAGATACAAATCTAATATATGGGTTAAAAAGAGTATAGCTAAAGAGCAATACGTTTAAAATATGCACTTCCCAACCTACTACCTTGGTTTCACGGAAATCCTTCGTAGATAGAAATGTAAAGCTTTAATTTGCTTTACATTTCACTGTGATTTTCGTAAAATCATAGTAGTAGGTTTTTTATTTTTCTAAGATGATATATGAACTTGTAGACATAAAAAATATAGGAGAACGCTTATGGGAAAATATAAAAGAATCTTCCTGGTAGTCATTGACTCACTGGGAATTGGTGCTGCAGCGGATGCAGCGAAGTATGGAGATGAGGGCACTAATACCTTGGGCCACATTTCCGAAAGAATGGATGACTTTAATATGCCAAACCTGCAGAAGCTTGGAATGGCGAACTTATGTAAACTAAAGCAGGTGCCACCAGTGGACAATCCATTGGGAAGATGTATGGTGCTCAAGGAGAAGAGCTTAGGCAAGGATACTATGACAGGACATTGGGAGATGATGGGACTTCATATTACTAAGCCATTTAAGACATTTACAGATACCGGTTTTCCACCTGAGTTAATCAAGGAGTTAGAGGAGAGAACAGGTCACAAGGTTATAGGTAATAAGAGTGCCAGTGGCACGGCTATCTTAGATGAGCTAGGAGAGGAACAGCTTGCTACAGATTCTATGATTGTGTACACCTCATCAGATTCAGTGCTACAGATATGTGGACATGAGGAGGTATTTGGTTTAGATGAGCTTTACCGTTGCTGCGAAATCGCTCGTGACATAACCATGAAGGATGAGTGGAAGGTTGGTCGAGTTATTGCCAGACCATATCTTGGAGATAAGGCAGGTAATTTTACCAGAACCAGCAACCGACATGACTATGCCATAAAACCATTCAGTGTTACTGCGCTAAATGCTTTAAAGGACGCAGGCCTAGATGTTATATCTGTTGGCAAGATAAGTGATATATTTGTAGAAGAGGGAATTACTGAGAGTCATCGTTCTAAGACTAGCGTTCACGGTATGGAGCAGACTATTGAGATTGCAGACAAGGACTTTACAGGTCTTTGCTTTGTTAATCTGGTTGACTTCGATACCAACTGGGGACATAGAAGAAATCCAATCGGTTACGGTGAAGAGATAGAACGTTTTGATGTGAAACTGGGCGAGCTTATGGCAAAGCTGGGTGGTGATGACCTGCTTATCCTTACAGCAGACCATGGCAATGACCCAACTCACGTAGGTACAGACCACACTAGAGAAAATGTATTCTTAATCGCATATTCACCATCTATGAAAGGTGGAATGATGGGTGATGCAGATACATTTGCAGTACTTGGTGCAAGTATTACAGATAACTTTGGAGTGAAGATGCCGGAGGGAACCATCGGATATTCTGTGCTTGATAAGCTGGTGTAATAAAACAAGTTAGGTGGGAGGTAAGACCATGAATAAGAATGATATATTAAATATAGTAGATTACACTCTGTTAGCTCAGACAGCAACCTGGGAGGAAATCAAGGAAATATTAGATGATGCTATAAAGTATGACACAGCATCTGCTTGCATCCCTGCATCCTATGTAAAGCAGGCAGCAGATTATGTGGCTGGTAAGCTACCTATCTGTACAGTAATTGGATTTCCAAATGGCTACTCCACAACTGCTGTAAAAGTAGTAGAAACTGCCGATGCAGTGGTTAACGGTGCTGAGGAAATCGATATGGTAATCAATATAGGTTGGGTAAAGGATGGTCGTTTTGATGAGGTCCTTGCAGAGATAAAAGCAATTAAGGAAGCCTGCCAGGGAAAGCTACTTAAGGTGATAATAGAAACCTGTCTTCTTACAGAAGAAGAGAAGATTAAGATGTGTGAAGTGGTAACCGAGTCAGGTGCAGAGTATATCAAAACATCAACAGGCTTTTCAACCTCAGGAGCAACATTTGAGGATGTGGCTCTTATGAAGAAGTACGTAGGTCCGGATGTGAAGATTAAGGCAGCAGGTGGAATTTCATCATTTGACGATGCTGAAAGGTTTATAGAGCTTGGGGCTGATAGACTAGGAACTAGTAGGCTTATAAAACTGGTGAAGAAATAAGCTAAAGTTTAATAATACAAACAATAGTATATTGTGATAAAAAGTTGCATTCACATATGTGATTGCAACTTTTTATTGTGGTATTAACTAGGAATTGTTATAATGTGAAATCATCAAGAATAAATTGGAGATAGATTATGGATACAAACATGTTAACAACGGAAAAATTCAAGGAGCAAATATATAATCAGGCAAAACAGGCAACTGACGAAGTGATTAAGGCATCAAAGCTTAATGCAGGAGATATCTTGGTGGTAGGCTGTTCATCCAGCGAGATAATCGGAGAAACCATAGGACAGGCCTCTAGCATAGATGCAGCCCAGGCCGTATTTGCAGGTATCTATGATGCGTTAAAGGCAAATGGAATATACCTTGCAGCTCAGTGCTGTGAGCACTTAAATAGAGCCATAATCATAGAGAGGGAACTGGCACTTAGAGATCGTATGGAGGTAGTAAATGTTGTGCCACAGCCTAAGGCTGGTGGTTCATTTGCAACCACTGCATACAAAACATTTGCAAATCCTGTGGCAGTAGAGCATATTAAGGCGGACGCGGGAATGGATATAGGAGACACCTTGATCGGAATGCATCTTAAGGATGTGGCTGTTCCACTCAGAATCAGCACTGATAAGATTGGAGAGGCACATCTTGTATGTGCTAGAACAAGAGTCAAGTTTATTGGTGGTGAAAGAGCAGTTTATGACGAGAGGTTAATATAAAAAGGGGCTGCGCAGCCCAGAGTAATAACAGAAAAATTGAGAGTGCCTAGGCACTCTCAATTTTTCGTAAATATAATTAACGATTATTAATAATCTTAGTAAGCTCTACAGGATCTACAATCTTTCCATCCTTGTAAACTCTCATGTTACCTGATGCGATCTCATCGATAAGAATAACCTCATCATTGTTGTAACCGAACTCGAACTTAATATCCCAAAGGTCAAGACCAAGAGTCTTTAAGTCGTCAGCAACAATCTTAGTAATCTTAAGAGTCTGCTCCTTCATGCTCTTGAACATATCCTCAGTCATAACACCAAGAGCTGCAAGACCCTCGCTTGTTACAAGTGGATCACCTAAAGCGTCGTTCTTGAATGTACACTCTACATAACCACCCTCTAAAACAGTACCGTCCTGGATATACTCGCCGTATCTACGGATGAAGCTTCCTGTAGCAACAAGACGGCAGATAACCTCAAGACCGTGACCAAATACGGTAGCTGGAAGAACCTCCATAGTTGCCTCGTCAAGATTAGCACTTACGTAATGAGTCTTAATACCAGCAGCCTTAAGTAACTCGAAGTAGTGGATTGAAGTCTGAAGGTTCGCCTTACCGATACCCTCGATAGTAAGTCCTACTGAATTCTCGCCTGGATCAAAAACGCCGTCCTTACCAGTACAGTCATCCTTGAACTTTAACATTACGTTGCCATTGTCAAGACTATAAACGTCTTTTGTCTTTCCTTCATAAACTTTCTTCATTATTTTATTCTCCCTTTTATAAAAATAATAAGTTTGGTGAAAATGCTACCAAAGATAATTTAACACAAAATTTCTATGTTGACAATTTACTTTTTACTGAAATTATGTAAAAATTTTGTAGATTTTTTGTTGATATTTTAGTTAGTGCTGTATAAATAAGACTACCATTACTGTTAGGGAAATGATTTTATGTATATTTAGGTCTATTGTAGCAGGAGATACTTTAATATAATCCAGTATTATGATATAATTTTAAACAGTGTAAAATAACATTAGAAAGGTAGGGCAAATATGTACGAAACATCAATTAACTCACCAAAGCCAAGAGCTATAGCTCTGCTGCCTATATTAGT
The DNA here is from genome assembly GCA_017463225.1 of Lachnospiraceae bacterium. Classification (GTDB taxonomy): domain Bacteria; phylum Bacillota; class Clostridia; order Lachnospirales; family Lachnospiraceae; genus Coprococcus_C. The sequence continues at coordinate 23,698 of JAFTPO010000042.1, forward strand.
ATTCCTGTTAATATTTATAGGCTCAGGAATTATAACAGGAGACTTTTATGCCATGCCGGCAATAGTGGCATTTCTTATAGCACTTTGCGTGGCTTTTGTGCAGAATAAAGACTTGAAGTTCGATGACAAGATTAAGGTTATCTCTAGAGGAGTTGGAGACGACAATATTATTACTATGTGTTTAATCTTCCTTCTTGCAGGTGGATTTTCAGGAGCGGTAAGTGCTGCTGGAGGAGTGGAAAGCACTGTTAATCTTGGACTTTCAATACTTCCACCATCTGTTGCTGTTGTAGGTTTATTTGTTATAGGTTGTTTTATATCAGTTTCTATGGGAACATCCATGGGAACTATCGCAGCACTTGCACCTATAGCAGTTGGAATAAGTGAGAAGACAGGCTTTTCTATGGCTGTATGCATAGGTGCTGTTGCCTGTGGCGCTATGTTCGGAGATAATCTTTCTATGATATCAGATACAACCATTGCTGCAGTTAAGACTCAGGGCTGTGAGATGAAGGACAAGTTTAAGGAGAATTTCTTTATAGTTCTTCCTGCTGCCATTGTTACAATTATTATCTTCTTCTTTATTACAAAGGACGGTGGAAGTGTTACTACAGCTGAGCTTGATTATAATATTGTAAGAGTTATTCCGTATCTTTTGGTTTTAATAGGAGCTCTTATCGGTATCAATGTGTTTGTAGTACTTATAGGAGGTATTGTTGTATCTTTAATAGTTGGTGTAGCAACAGGAGCCATAGCACCGGCAGATATGTTTACCGCAGTAGGTGGTGGTGTAACAGGTATGTATGACATTACAGTAATCTCTATTGTAGTTGCTTGCATCGTTGCACTTATGAAGGAATATGGTGGAATAGAGTTTATTCTTAAAATATTCAAGAAGTTTATCAAGGGACCTAAGGGAGCAGAGGTTGGTATAGCAGGTCTTGCTTTGGCAGTAGACTGTTGTACAGCAAATAATACCGTAGCTATAGTTATGGCTGGTCCAATTGCCAAGGAAATTAGCACAGAGTATGGAGTTGATCCTAGACGCTCAGCTTCCTTACTTGATATATTTGCGTCAGTGGGACAGGGACTTATACCTTATGGTGCGCAGCTCTTATCAGCAGCAACTCTTACAGGGCTTACACCATTTGATATAATTCCATACATGTATTATCCAATACTTATGGTGGTAAGTGCGTTTTTCTTTATTGCATTTAGAAAGAGAAAAGAAGCATAGAGTGTTAAATACTGATATCTTAAATAAAGCTGGATTACCATGTATAAAAAATGTGGTAATTCAGCTTTATTTTTGGTTATTATTAAGATTGAATTTTGGGATAAAAAGGAGTAAAACATTTTAAAGAGGTGATAGGTATGCTTAGTTTAAGAAAGAATAAAACTAAATATGAGATGGATATGTGCTCTGGCTCTATAATGAAGAAGATGCTTCTCTTTGCGGTGCCACTGATGTTCTCAAGCATACTCCAACTTCTTTTTAATGCGGCAGATATCGTTGTGGTAGGGCGCTTTGCAGGAGATAATTCTCTGGCAGCGGTAGGCTCAACCTCATCCCTTATAAACCTATTGGTCAATCTTTTTGTGGGCCTTT
>JAFTPO010000043.1 GCA_017463225.1 Lachnospiraceae bacterium
AGATAAACAGAGAGGATATTAAGAAGGCAAGACTTATTGCAAACCCAGGCTGTTATACAACCTGTTCAATCCTTTCATTATATCCTTTAGTTAAGGAAAAGATGGTTGATGTCAATACAATCATCGTAGATGCTAAGTCAGGAACCTCTGGTGCAGGTAGAGGAGCCAAGGTGGCAAACCTTTTCTGTGAGGTAAATGAAAGCTTTAAGGCATACGGTGTGGCAAGCCACAGACACACTCCTGAGATTGAGGAGCAGCTTGGCTATGCTTATGAGGGTAACCCACTTCTTATAAACTTTACTCCACACCTTGTTCCTATGAACAGAGGAATACTTGCAACCTCATATGCAAACCTTACAGGTAAGTACAGCTACGAGGATATTAAGGCAGTGTACGAGAAGTATTATAAGGATGAGTATTTTATTAGACTTCTTAATAAGGGAGTTTGCCCAGAAACCAGATGGGTTGAGGGAAGCAACTTTGTAGATATAAATTTCGTAGTAGATGAGAGAACAAACAGAGTAGTGGTAATGGGCGCCATCGACAACCTTGTAAAGGGTGCAGCAGGCCAGGCAGTTCAGAACATGAACCTAATCATGGGCTTAGATGAGATGGAAGGCCTTAAGATGCCACCAATGTTCCCATAGAAGATAATAAGACTAGGGTACACATCAAGATGTTCTTTCGATATATGTACCCATAATTGTTGGCACGAACTATAGGACCTGCGCCAATAAATTCTATTCCGGCCGCGACAGGGTCGGGACTAAGCTGACCGTTTTAGTGTCAGCGTGGACCGACCCTAGGCAGGCCGGCCAATATGTTATAAGCGCGGGTCCGTATGACAGGAGGATATCAAATATGAAAATAATCGACGGCGGTGTAACCGCACCTATAGGCTTTAAAGCTGCAGGAACACGTGCAGGTATTAAGGCCGGCAAAACAAATAAAGACATGGCTATGGTATATTCAGAGGTACCGGCAGCTACTGCAGGTACATTTACTAGAAATATAGTTAAGGCTGCTCCGGTTCTCTGGGACAAGAAAGTATGTGAGGCAGGCGTAGCGCAGGCAGTAGTAATTAACAGTGGTATTGCAAATGCATGTACAGGCGATGTTGGGTATCAGAACGCAGTAGACTCAGCAAAGATGGTAGGTAAGGCACTTAATGTTAATACTGACCAGGTGCTTGTAGCATCTACAGGAGTTATAGGCTTTTACCTTCCTATGGATGTTATTGAAAGCGGAATCAATCTGCTTAAGGATATGATTACAGATACAAGAGAGGCAGCCATTGATGCAGCTACAGCTATTATGACTACAGATACTCACAAAAAGGAGTATGCAGTGGAGTTTGAGCTTGGTGGCAAGAAGGTTACTATGGGTGCCATGTGTAAGGGTTCAGGTATGATTCATCCAAATATGGGAACTATGCTTGGATTTATTACAACAGATGCAGACATAGACCAGAAGCTTCTTCAGAAGGCGCTTTCTGAGACAATAGAGGACACATTTAATATGGTATCAGTTGATGGAGATACTTCAACTAATGATACAGTAGTAGTGCTTGCAAATGGTATGGCTGGAAATGCTAAGATAACTACAGAGGATGCTGATTACAATACATTTAAGGAAGCACTTATGGAGGTAAATACATACCTTGCTAAGCAGATTGCTGCTGATGGTGAGGGAGCTACAAAGCTTTTTGAGGTAAATGTAGTAGGTGCACCGGATAAGGAAACTGCAAAGATTCTTGCTAAGTCTATAGCAACATCTAATCTTACAAAGTGCGCAGTTTACGGAAACGATGCAAATGTAGGTCGTATCCTTTGTGCTATGGGATATTCAGGAGCACAGTTTGACCCATACAAGGTTGATGTGACAGTGTCAAGTGACAAGGGAACAGTAAAGCTTGTAGAAAATGGTATGTATGCTAAGTTTGATGAGGAGCAGGCTACAGATATTATGAAGGCACCGGTTGTTGTAGCTACGGCGGATATTAAGGCCGGAGATGAAAAAGCTACAGCTTGGGGTTGCGATTTAACCTATGATTATGTTAAGATAAACGCTGATTATCGTTCATAATATATTTGAGCAGTACAGGGACTATGGGAAAGTCTTGAGTTAAGGAGATATAAAGATGGTTATAAGGAAGGTAGAGGACATGGTTAATAACGATTCAATGGATTTGATTCTTGAGAAGGCACAGACTCTTATAGAGGCATTGCCATACATCCAGAGATTTAATGGCAAGAGAGTAGTTGTTAAGTATGGCGGAAGTGCCATGATAGATGAGAATCTTAAGTACAATGTTATTAAGGACGTTGCACTTCTTAAGCTTATCGGTCTTGAGCCAATCGTAGTGCACGGTGGTGGTAAGGAGATAAGCGCTTGGTTAAATAAGATAGGCAAGGAGACTGAGTTTATAAATGGACTTCGTGTCACTGATGAGGAGACTCTTGGTGTGGCGGAGATGGTTTTATCAAAGGTAAATAAAAGTTTAGTATCCATGCTTCAGCAGCTTGGTATGAAGGCAGTAGGTCTTAGTGGTAAGGATGCAGGACTTCTTCAGGTTAAGAAGAAGCTTAGCGGCGGAAAGGATATAGGATACGTAGGAGAGGTTGTTGCTACAGACAGCACAATACTTGATACACTTATAAGTAACGATTTTATACCTGTAATCGCACCTATAGGACTTGGAATCGATGATTTCCATGGATATAATATAAATGCAGATGATGCTGCATGTGCTATTGCCACAGCTCTTAATGCAGAGAAGCTTGTATTCTTAACAGATATAGAGGGTGTATTCGTAGATCCAACAGATAAGTCAACACTTATCTCTGAGATGGATATTCACGAGGCTCAGGAGTTTATCGACAATGGTGTTGTAGGCGGAGGAATGCTTCCAAAGCTACAGAATTGTATAGAGGCTATGAAGAACGGAGTTTCAAGAGTGCATATGCTTGATGGTAGACTTCAGCACTGCCTGCTCTTAGAGTTCTTTACTGAAAAGGGTATTGGAACAGCGATTCTTAAGGAGCCATTATTCTAAAACCTTAATATAGGAAGCATCTGGACGGATGCTTCCTATTATTATGCCTATGTATCAAATATGCACATAAATCTTGAACAAACGGTGGAAATTATGGCAGAAATTATACTCACAAAACTATTGTAATATCTTGTGAATTTAGGTAAAATGAATATGTGTGTTTTGAGGTGCATTATGAAATACTAATTAGAGGTGTTTCATATGTATAAAAATATAATAATGATTATATTAGTGGCTTTCCTAGGTGCTAATTTGTTTGGTTGTGATAATTCTGATATAAAGTATTATGAGGATTATGACGAAGTAACTAGTAGTCAAAATTACTATCCTGATAGTGGACCTGGCCTTGAGATAAGTAGTCAGATGGATGCTAAACAGCAGCTTGTGCCTGTATACGTATGTGGTGCAGTATCGGAGCCTGGTGTTTATTATCTGGCAGAGACTGCTTTAAAGGAAGATGCTCTTGCTTTGGCAGGAGGATATGATTTAGGTGCAGCAGAGGGATATGTTAATCTGGCGGAGACTGTAGTATCAGGAGAGAAAATATATTTTCCCTATGAGGATGAGCTTGCTCAGGGAGATGGCGTGAATCCTAACTCAGGGAAGGTGAATATTAACACAGCTACACAGGAAGAACTTATGACCCTGCCCGGCATAGGAGCCAGCAAGGCGCAGGCCATAATAAAATACAGAGAAGAATATGGACCCTTTCAAAGTATAGAGGATATTACTAATATTAGTGGTATTAAGGAAGGAGTCTATAATAACATAAAAGAATATATAATCGTGGATTAAGAGGTGGCCGTATGAAAAAGGTTTTAGTAGTAGATGATGAAAAGTCAATAGTTAAGGGTATAAAGTTCAGCTTAGAGCAGGATGATATGCAGGTGGATGTAGCTTACGATGGCGAAGAGGCCTTCGAGATGGCTAAAGCTAATTCCTACGATATTATTTTGCTGGATATTATGCTTCCTGGGTATACAGGACTTGAGGTTTGTCAGATGATTAGAGAATTCTCTGATGTACCTATAGTTATGCTTACCGCCAAGGGTGATGATATGGATAAGATATTGGGACTTGAGTATGGCGCAGATGATTATATTACAAAGCCATTTAATATCCTTGAGGTAAAGGCCAGAATTAAGGCTATCCTTAGAAGAAATACTAAAAATGTTTCTGATAAAGAGGATGCCAAGGTTATTGAAGCTAAGGGCCTTAAGATAGATGTTGAGAGTAGAAGAGTTTATATCGAGGGCAAGGAAGTTAATCTCACTGCCAAGGAATTCGATCTTATATATCTTTTGGTATCAAATCCTAATAAGGTTTATTCCAGAGATCAGCTACTACAGACCATATGGGGACCTTCCTACCCGGGAGACGCCCGTACAGTGGATGTTCACGTAAGACGTCTCAGAGAGAAGGTAGAGACTACTCCTGCCGAGCCTAAGTATATTCATACTAAGTGGGGAGTAGGATACTATTTCCATCAGTAAGTAATTTGTGTTTTATATTGTCATCAGCGAAGGAGATTTCCACACTGTTTTTGTAAATAGTGAGTAAATCTTCTTCTCTTATGTTTAGCTTGCTTTTGGCCAGAGTAAGCTCTGTAGTCATATTGGTGTTGCTGACAGTTCTGTTGTCAGTGTTGATAGTTCCAAGCAAACCGTAATCCAAAAAATCTCTAAGTGGATAAGTAGACATATCACTCCAGGCTCTGGTCTGGAAATTTGAGGTAGGGCAAAGCTCTAAGCCGATGCCGGCAGACCTAATGTCCTGCATCAAATTAATGTCGTGTATAAGAGCTATGCCGTGTCCAATTCTTTTGGCACCGTATTGACAGGCAAGTTTTACATTTTCAGTACTGCCACATTCGCCGGAATGGATGGTAAATGGTATGCCCATATCCTTAGCCTTTGAAAATAGCTCCTGAAAAAGCTGATTAGGAAATTGCGATTCATCTCCGGCTATATCAAGACCACAGATGCCGTGCCCCACGTAATCTGCCATTGATTCTAGAACCTTAAGGTTAGTGTCAGGCTGATGATGTCTCATAGCACAGAGGATGATATTTGAGTATATTCCGTATTTTTCAAGGCCTAGCTTAGTTCCTGCTATGGCAGCCTCGTAAATATCTGTAAGAGAAAGATTTTCGTTAACACTACAGGTTGGAGCAAATCGTATCTCCATATATTTTACATTTTCGGAGGAAGCCTGGGATAGTACATCCAACACTCCGTTTATAATATTTTCTTTTGTCTGTATAGCGCTGATAGGCAGGTCGAAGCAGGTTAGATATTGGGTTAAACTGGAACAGTCTGCCGGTGCCTTAAGCTTGGTTATTAACTGGTCATCTATGTCAGGAAGCTTAAGTGCCTTCCTGATAAATTCAGGAGAGAAGGAACCGTCAAGATGACAGTGCAAATCTATTTTTGGCATATTTGATATAAAACTGTTGTGAGTCATATTTTAGCCTCCTTTGATGATATTATAATATTATTCTAGCAATTAAAGGCTCTTTTAACAAGTAGCTTGAATGGTTAAAATAGGTGTGATATGATGTGATAGGTAACTAAAAAAGGAGATTTATTATAGTGGAAAGACAGGGAATAAAGAAAGTTAATATAAGTCTTAAGCTATTTATAATATGCTGTATAGTTGTTATATGCGGAGCGGTTATAGGAGTTACTAATTACGTGTATAATAAGGTTTATTATAATGAGAATAAGGAAGCTATTAAATCTGATATGCTGGGACAGGGAAGAGTCCTTCAAGAGAAGCTTATAGATAATGGTATGACTGTGGACCAGCCTGTTAATATAAACGGAGATATAGATTCTACTGCAGCAGTGTTGGGCGGAAGAATAATGGTTATAAACAGCGAGTATCGAGTTATTAAGGATACCTATGGAGAACGTCTCAATTCTATTATAGTTAATTCAGATATTATAGCTGTTATGTCCGGAGAGAAAGCTTATTATATGGAAGAGCAGGAAAGTGGATACATAAGATATATATTCCCTATAAGCTTCCAGGAGGAGATAATAGGCGCTGTAGTAATGACTGCGTCAGTGGATGAGGCTCAGATTATCATAGAGCATGCTCAGAAGCATATATTACTGTTTGGCGGTATAGTGATGCTTATATGTGTGCTGTTTGCGGTGCTGGTTGGTATCCTCAGTGTCAGAAGTATGAAGATTATGAATCGTCATATGGAGCAGGCCAAGGAGGGTGGCTTTGATGGACAGATTCCGGTTCAGGGCTTTAAGGAGATGAGAGCTTTAACAGAGAATTATAACGACACTATGTCAAAGCTTTCGGTACTGGACTCCACCAGACAGGAGTTTGTATCAAACGTGTCTCATGAGCTGAAAACTCCAATCACTTCTATGAAGGTATTGGCAGAGTCTCTCATACAAAATGAAGATGCTGACCTTCAGATGTATAAGGAATTTATGACAGATATATCTGAGGAGATTGAAAGAGAGAGTAAAATTATATCTGATCTGCTTACCTTGGTTAAGATGGACAAAAAGTCTGCAGAGATGAATATAGAGGAGATAGATATTAATAATCTCCTTGAAATTATATTAAAGAGAGTTACACCGATAGCCAATAGCAGAGGTATAGAAATTACATATGAAAGCTACAGAGAGGTTAAGGCTGACGCAGATGAGGTCAAGCTTAGTCTGGCCCTAACTAATATTATCGAGAATGCAGTTAAGTACAATGTAGACAATGGCTGGGTGAAGGTTACACTTAACTCAGACCACAAGTATTTCTATGTAAAGGTGGCGGACTCAGGAGTTGGAATTCCTGACGATTGTAAGGAGCAGGTATTTGAAAGATTCTACAGGGTAGATAAGGCTAGAAGCAGAGATACCGGAGGTACGGGCTTAGGTCTTGCCATAACTAAGAATGTAATTCTTATGCACAAGGGAACTATAAAGCTATATAGTGAATCCGGTGAGGGCTCAACCTTTACCATTAAGATTCCTATGAAACATATGGAGAGCTAATGGATATGAAGAGGTTTTTACTGACAAGCTTAATATTGATGCTGTGCTTTATGTGTGGTTGCTCTGATAGCGCAGAGGACACAACCACCGAAGAGACTATGGCTTTGAATTCTTACTACGTATATTATCCTGATGGGGATAAGATTGTGAGAACAGAGGATACCCATCAGCTAAAGCAACCGGATTCCATAATTCCTTCTGTGGAGGAGGTTATGTCTGTTAGCTTGGATGCTTATGAGGGCAGGATTGAGAAGTACTCTTATATGGTTGATGAGGACAACAAGGTAACCCTTGATATTACTATGGCTGGAGAGTGCTCTAGAGAATATAGTCTGCTAACTATGGCATCGGTTTCTGAAACATTGTTTCAGCTGGAATTGGTTGAGAGTGTAAAGATAACTTTGTTAAATGCTGAAGGAGAGGAGCTTGACTCTAAGCTGATTCTCAGGAATACCTTTTATCACTATGGAGAGGATAGCAAGCAGCTAACAAAGAGAGTAACCTTTTATAAGACTAATGGTGATGGGGATAAGCTTGAGGCATTAAGTGGTTCGGTTGCATTAAGGGACGATACTACTATGGTAGAGGCTATTGTGGAGCAGCTTGTAGCCATCGATGCAATTCCTGAGGATACAAGTATAAATTCGGTTGCCATAATAGGTGATGTATGCTATTTGGATTTAAGTCAGGAGTTTTCTGATACTGTAGAGGGAAGTAAGAGTGAGCTTGTTGTTTACTCGTTGGTTAATTCTGTCACAGGTTTAAGCTATATAAATCAGGTTTATATTACCATAGATGGTCAGGTTGAAGGTAGCTATAGAGGAACTGTGGATTTGAGTAAACCACTTTCCTTCAATAAGGATATAATCGAATAATCTTATATTATCTAATTAATTTACCAATCGAAGAGGGAAAATAATGAATAAACGACCTTTGTTTTGGGCAGTGATGTGCTTCGCATTTGGAGAGGTGATGTACATATTTGCGGATGAGGGTAGACAGATAGGCACGGCGGTGGCGGTGCTTATTTGCGTTGTGCTGATTTTTCTTAGATTTAAGATTTCAGCAAAGTATAAGCTGGTATATATTGCTTTTATCATCTTCGGGATTCTGAGAATTTGGTGGGAGGATTTATGCCGTGTTGATGAAATGTTATTTGGGGAGAGAGTAAGTGAGGTGTGGAAAACCTCTTATGAGGGATATGATGTGTATTGTAGCAGAAATGGTCCGGGAGGAAGCTGTGATATAAATGGTTTTGGGATAGTGGAGCAGATAGCTATAGGTGGCAGTGGATGCAATGTAACCATTTCTTTGGAAAACGTGAATACTGATAAGGGTGAAATTAAAGAGGACGTAAGAATAATAGTTTATGGCTTGAGTGGTGAGCTTTCTATAGGTGATGAGGTGAAGGTAAAGGGAAGATTAAATCCTTTTGTATTATCAGGGAATCCGGGAGAATTTGACAAGGTAAGCTATTATCGAGCCAGGAGTATAGTGGGCTATGGTTATGGCAGCAGTATGGAGGTGAACAAAGGTGATAAGGATAATTCATCTTTATCTCCTGTGGAAAAAATATGGTATGGCGGCAGGGCGTGTCTGTATAAAGCCAGGATGTATTTTATGGATAAATTGGAGCAGATAGCTAATCCTGAGATAGCAGCTACCTATTCAGGGATTTTGCTAGGGGAGAAGAGTGGGATTCCTGAGGAGGATATGCTACTATATAGGCTCTGTGGAATTGCACATATATTTGCCATATCAGGGCTCCACATCAGTATCGTGGGAGGATTGCTGTATAAAGGACTGAGACGCATGGGCTTGGGGTTCCTTGGTTCTGCTACCTTTGCTATGGCTATAGCCTTGCTTTATGGAGTGATGACCGGCTTTAGCTTCTCCACCATAAGAGCGGTGGTTATGCTGGCTTTGTCCCTGGGTGGAGAGGTTTTAGGGAGAAGGTATGATATGATTACGGCTATGGGGATGGCTCTGCTTTTGCTGCTTGTAGTTCAGCCCTACAGACTGGTGGATGGAGGCCTGATTCTTAGCTTTGGTGCAGTTGCAGGAGTTGTTATATCAAAGTACATTATTAAGCTGTTGGAGGAGAACACAGCTTTCGGGAAACTTAAGAAAAAGAAGACTAGAAAAATATATAATTTTGTAAGTTCGGTAGTATTTTCCACAGGAATTAGTTTGGTGACAACACCTCTTATTGCTTATATGTATTATCAGATACCACTATATTCCATGCTCATAAATATGATAATAGTACCCCTGATGAGTGTAACTGTGTTTTGTGGCTTTGCAGGTGTGATTATATCCATAGTAAGCATAGGGTTAGGCGGTATGATTATATGGCCCGGAGCACTAAGTCTAGAGCTTTATCAGCATTTGTGCGGACTTGTTATGAAGCTGCCCGGGGCAGTAATAAACACAGGGAAGCCGGATGAATTGCATATTCTAATGTATTATTTTGCACTGTTGGTTGTGCTGATGCTAATAAATCCAAGGAACATATCCTTGTTGAGAAGAAGTATAAAAAAGAGGACAGGGAAATGGATAGCCTACGGCAAATTAAAGCTTATGGTAAAGCTTGTTGTGGTGATGACTGTTGCCATTTGCGGAATGACCATAGGGATAATGAAATATCTGGGAAGGGGAGATAATATTATATTCCTTGATGTGGGACAGGGAGATGGTATATTAATCAAAACCACCAACGGAGTTAATATGGTGGTTGATGTGGGTTCCTCCTCTAACGAGAGCTTAGGAGAGTATGTTGTGATTCCCGGATTGTTAGCCGAGGGGATGGGACATATTGACTATTGGTTTATATCACATTTAGATGCTGATCACATAAGTGGTCTTATGTATATACTTAGGTCAGAGGTTGATATAGGAGTGGATATTGATAATATAGTTTTAGGTGAGTGTGGAGATTTGGAAGCTGCTTATGGGGAGCTTTTGAAGCTGGCAGAGGAAAGAGGGATAAATATAATACACATGAGAGCAGGAGCCTGCATAACAGATGGGGATTTTGTTGTGACAGCAGTCCACCCGGCGGCTGGTTTTAACGTAGAGGATAAAAATGAGATGTCGCTGGTTCTGGAATATAGGGTGGGCTCCTTTAGTGCCCTTTTTACTGGAGATATTGGAATGGAAGCCATAGAGTATATACTTGAATATGAAAGCCTAAATCTGAATGAATATGATATTATAAAGCAACCACATCACGGTTCTAAGTATTCTGCTTCAGCCAAGCTTTTGGATAGAGTTAATCCTACGGTTGCAATTATATCCTGTGGAGCCTATAATATGTATGGGCATCCTCATGACGAAACCATAGAGTTGCTTGAGGAAAGTCAGGTTGATATATATAGAACTGACAGGCTGGGTGCAATCCGCATATATATTGAAAAAAATGGGATAAAATAGGTAAAAAAGCTTAAAAAGGTATTGACAGTAAAATTTCTTTTTGCTATCCTATGAATTGCGTGTATTTGTGAAGAATACATATATGATTGAAATTTTCACTGGTCCAATATATCTAGTGGTGTGGGTATGTTGTTCGTGTCTTGACCAAAGTGATAATTATATATCAAAGAAACTATTTTATAATTTATTATGGAGGTTTTGTTCAAATGGCAAATATTAAATCTGCTAAGAAGAGAATTCTTGTAATCGAGACTAAGACAATGAGAAACAAGGCAATCAAGTCTAAGGTTAAGACTATGATTAAGAAGGTAGAGGCTGCTATCGCTGCTAACGATAAGGCTGCTGCAGAGGTTGCTCTTAAGGTTGCTACTTCAGAGATTAGCAAGGCTGCTTCAAAGGGAGTGTTCCACAAGAATACTGCTGCTAGAAAGATTTCTCGTTTAACAATCGCTGTTAACAAGATGGCGTAGATAGAGTTATAAAAAAGCCCGCATATTTGCGGGCTTTTTTGTGCTTATTTATTTCTTTAACAAATCGGCTAAAAGTAAATCCATAGCCATTTTTTCATTCATAACAAAGGTCTTTATATGGATATCAGCCTCCCCACATCTGTCGTAGAATGACTTGAGGGTATCATATTCATATTTTTTAGCCAGAGACATATATTTCTTTGCCGGATATTCCTTGATACCAAGTGTGGTAACAATATCTCCGAAGCTTTTTCCCTCTTCCATACAAAGCTTAACCTGAAGAGTTCTTCTAAAGTTAGTGGTTATATTAGATAACATCACTTTGTAAGGAGTTTTTAGGTAAACTAAGTCTTCGTATAGAGCTATAACGGTCTTGCTGTCCTTTCGTGACAGGGCATCTATCATAGCGAAGATATTATTTTCAATCTGACTGACACACATTTTTTCCACGTCTGCAACAGTTACAACACCACGATCCATACAGTAGAAGATAAGTTTTTCCACTTCGTTGGACAGGTTATTCATATCCAGTGTGACATTCTCTAGGATGGCGGCTACAGCGGCCTTCTCTACCTGTAAGCCTTCGCCGGTAATTTTGCCTACTATCCAGCTTGAAAGAGTGGCTGCGTTAGGGGTTGAGAATTCTGCTACAGTGCCAATCTCAGCTACCTTTTTGTAGAGTGCTTCCTTTTTCACTTTTGTCTCTACGAATATTAGAACAGAGGTGTCAGGGATTTCTGCAATCATTGATATCAAATCGCTGTTTCCACCTTCGAAGAAGCCACTTCCCTCAACCAGCGCCACACGTCTGTCTCCGAAGAAGGGCATGGTCTGTATGAAGCCGGTTATATCTGCAGGGTCAGCGTTATCGGTTTTGTAATGGGCAAAATTCATAGAGTCGCTGGTATCGATAAGGGTATTAACCAGCTTGTCTCGGTATTGTCTCATTAAGTAGGTTTCATCTCCGCACATAAGGTAAACTCTGGAGAATTCCCCGTCACTTATATGCTGATTGATGATACCCATACCGTCTATTTTGTTTTTTGCAGTAGTTTTTGGTGCCATAGCTTTTCGTTAGTCTCCGGTTGTGAAATTCTTAATAAGCTTGTCATAGTCTGCTATAGGCATAGGCTTTGCAAAGAGGAAGCCCTGTCCTATCTCGCAGTTAATAGATTTAAGCATCTCAAGCTGTTCAGGGGTTTCAATACCCTCACTGACAACTCGAATGTCTAAGGTGTGTGCCATATCGATAATACTCTTTAATATGCAGGCTGCATTCTTATCCTGAGCCGCGGATCTTGAAAGGAAATCGTGATCCAGCTTTATAACATCGATTGGCAAATCCTTAAGCAATGTGAGAGAGGAATATCCTGTTCCGAAGTCGTCCATATTAATCTTGAAGTCCCAGATCTTAAGCTGATTTAGCACATTAATCATCTGGTCGTAATTCTCGGTGAAGATACTCTCGGTAATCTCAAATTCAATATAGTGATGTGGAATATAATACTTATCCACGATATTTTGTACGCTGTTTAAAAAGTCAGGATGGGTAAGGGTAATCCTGGACAGGTTAACTGAAAATGGCATTACATAGATGTCGGAATCCAGATAACGTCTCAGAGATTTACATGCCTCCTCCAACATAAAACAGTCTATCTGATATATAAAACCATTCTTCTCAAAGGAAGGGATAAAGCTGGCAGGCTCTAAGAAACCTTTAGATGGTGACATCCATCTAACCAGAAGCTCACCACCTATGAGACTGTTGGTCATAATATCGTACTTTGGCTGAACGTAAGCGCAGAACTCCTTGTTCTCCATAGCTCCGTGCATACTATTTTCAATCTGTGCCTCGTTTAGCACCTTCTTGTGATACTCATCATCGTAGAATGCGTAGGTGATGCCCATAGAAAGGTCTACAGACTTCTCTGCCATCATAGCCCTATCCACTAATCTGTTAATGGAGTAGGAGTGCATAGTCTCGTCTATGATGAGGATACCTGTGATAAAGTCCACAACAAAACGATCCTGTATAAGCTTGCAGGCATCGTGAATTTCATTCTTGATGTGAGTAAAGGTATCCATAAAGCTTTCTTGGTTCTTGTAGTGAATCAGCATAATAAAGGTATCACTTATAACTCTGGCAAATGTTTCTCCTTCGTGGAGATATTTGTTAAGTACATCTGATACAGCCTTTAAGGTTCTGTCTCCAACAGTATGTCCATAGGTTTCGTTGATGTACTTGAAATTCTTGATATTAAAATAAAACATTACATAATCGGTGCTAGGGTTGTCATTCAATATATCCTGAGCATCAATTTTAAACTTCTCGTAATTGCCATATCCTGTGACGATATCCTTATAGGAAGCCTCGGCGATACGCTTTTCGATAGTGATGTTTTGCTCAAGCTCCTGCTTAAGTCTCTCAGACTTGGTCTGCTTGTGGGCTGAGGCTGATACCAGGAAGGTATTGTTGCCGGTGCTCCACTTAATAGGTGTCATATGAATATCCAACAGGTCATTTACGGTCTTATTCATCTTAGAGCACTTGGCTGATTTGCCCTCAGACATCTTGTAAAGAACACAATCTCTACATGGACTGTCCTCCTGGAACATACTTCTGTAGCATTTGCTGTTTAGAGCTATATCAGGGTAGTACTCATCAGCTGCCTCGTTGAAATATAAAATCTCGTAGGAATCCCTGTCTATAACAATCATAGGATTTTGAACCACAGAGAATGCGTTGATAGTATCATCTCTAAGCTGAGCCATATTCCTTTGGCTTTGCTTTGAAGCAACTGCCTCTGAAATAATCTTGAACAATGCCTTGAAGGTGGTTAGCTGGGTGGCTGACCAAGCAGTGTTAGGATTCATAGAGTAGAAGCCTATGTAACCAACAACCTTTCCACTGTGAATTATCTGAGACTGTATAAGCTTCTTAATACCCTCCGCTTGTGGATTCATGCTGGAGGCATTCAGCTTAATAAGACTGGTGTCAGATGAGTATACAATGCCGTCAGTTCCCATGGCATCAAGCTCCTCAAATATAGTGGCAGGAGTGTGCTGACGTCTGGCTCTGTCATTAGTTATGCCCTCGCCACACCACTGATGTGTACAGTCAACAAAGCTTCTGTTAAAGCTGTACTCCCATATACTGATTTTATCTATATCGTAGGTGGTTCCTATCATACCTAAAGCCTTTTCTATGGCTGTATAGGTATTAGTGCTGCTAAATAAAGTGGTCAGTAATTCATTAATAAGCTGATCGTGAGTGCTTTCAATAGGCTTTTTCTCACGTGAGTTTTCATACTTGCCACGTTCCATATCTTCCTGATAGCATACATAGCAATTCTTGCCATTAAGCTTAGCCTGATATAGAGCAGTATCTGCATTCTCTAAAAGCACACTGTAAGGAATCTGTTCATTGGTAGTAGAAATACCAATACTAAGTGTAACCTTGCAGGAATCACCACCGGGATATAATTCCCTAAGCTTGTTAGCAATAATGGTTGCCTTCTCTGTAACAAGCTGAGTATCTAAAACGTTAGTAAAGAACATACAGAACTCATCACCGCCAAGACGACCGGCTATACCGTAGTCACCGCATTGTTCTAAAAGTACCTTTGCTATATCTATAATTACATCATCGCCCTTAAGGTGACCATAGGTGTCGTTGATATTTTTAAAATCGTCTATATCCACCAGCATAAGAGCGTTGTAGCTGTTGCCGTTAAGCTCTCTTAGATGGGATTTGATTTTGCTTTCAGTGGTTGCTTTATTGAGGAGACCTGTCATAAGATCTGTCTCAGCCTTGGTGAGAAGCTTTTGCTGCTCCACCTTTTGCGTGTGAATATTACGAAGCAGACCAACCACTCGTATTGGATTCATATCCTCATCATAGATAGTAGAGAAAGTGGAAAAATACCACTGGAACCCACCGTTTTTAGTATTTAACTTAAATTCTGTAGAGTGATATTCCGTACCTACCTGAGCCAGATAGAAAAGCTCTTCGATAGCCTCCTTTGTATCGTTTGACACAAGGGCAGTATTAACCATCTCTACTGCAGGGTTTTTTATAATTGATTCACCCTCGAATATATGGTTAAACTTATCTGCAAATGTAATTACATCCTCTGCTATATCATACTCATATGGAAGCTCTTCGGATATATCTGAGATGATACGGTATTTTTGTTCCTCTAACATAGCCTTCATCTCGGCTATCTTAAGGTTAGTTATGTCGGACATAACCAGATTAACAACAGGGAAGCCGTTGGACACTTCTCCAGCCCTTGCAAAGACAGCGTTAACCCATTTGATACTGTCGTCTGCACATCTGATTCTAAAGTTAACAATCTTAGAGTTCTGATCCTCTGTAAGGTCAGCAAGAGCGTCTATAACTAAGGCTAAATCCTCTCCTAAAACTATTGAAAGAGTACTTTTGCCGTGTCTTTCCTTATAGCTTTCCTGAGTGTAGCCACACATATCATAGAAATAATTGTTTGCCCATGTGAGTGTTAGATTATTGTCTAAAAGATGTTTGCTTACACCACTAGGTACTGTATTTGCAAATATTTCCAGGTCAGTTTTGGCCTGAGCGGACTGACTTGCAGCAGATTCAAGATTGGTAATATCTGTAAATACACACTGCAATACGTCACGACCGTCATTAAGTGAGAATGCCTGGCCGTTGCAAAGCACAGTTAGAACCTTGCCCGATTTGGTGACTATTCTTGTCTGAACACTAACCAGATTGGAGATGCTAAGCTGATAATTAATAGAGGTTATGGCCTCAGTAAAATCCTCAACAAATAAAAGACTATCTAAGGTGCATATCTTTTTAGACAGCTCCCTTGGAGAGTAGCCTGTCATAGCGCAAAGTCCCTGGTCAAAGTCCAATATATTATATGGGGCATCGGTTTCTAATATAAAGGTTGCCACATCGTTGCTATTCTTTTTGTGATTGTTAACTGACATTAAGTTCACCGCCCTTTTAATTTACTAATTTATAAAAAGAGTCCATTTAAATAATTATAATCTAAAGCAGGTTTCTAATCAACAAAAAACATATATAAAATGGGTAAAAACATATTGATTTTTACAGGCTTGTTTCCTTTACATAGCCTGCGCAAAATGATATAATTGTTATAACTGTAGTTAGATTAATATAACGATAAAATATGGGATAAATTATGTTTAATCACAGAAGATATCAGGTTATGGCCACTATATCCATAGGCATATTTATAGTGTGCTTTGCGGTGATAATGACTGCCATGAACCGTAGTATATATGAAAAATGCATAGAGCAGGCCAGTGACAGATTTTATATCGAATATGTTACTAAGGGCTATACCACAGGAACTATATCTACCAGCTATAACAAGGATTTGACTATGCTGGAGCTAAAGCTAAATTATGACAGTATGGCAGATGATTTTTGTGGATACTTTAAGGACGATTACAAGCTGCAGAACTATGAGCTGCTTGAGGATAATGTGGAAGGGCTTAACGCCATAAAGGTTTACTATAGATGGAGCCTATGGATATTCATTTTTAGTATTGTGGGTATGGTGTACAGTATGCTTCGACTGTATAAGGGAAGATATTACAAGCCATTCCTGTATGGAGGTTTGTTAGGATTGCTTTTGCTTGCCCTTCAGGGATTAGGGCTTTTGATTTCAGATAATGTGGTATTTGCCGGTATAAGAGATATGGTATTTCATGAGGATTACAGCTTTTTCAAGGAGGGAGATGCTTTGCTCCATATGATACCACCGGAGTATGCAAGATGGCTTGCTACAGGATATTTTGGGTTTGGTATAGTTATGGCGCTGGCGTTTTTGCTGCTTAGAGCCATTACCTATAGTAGAACTAAGCCACATAAATTTTAGATTATTTTGTAATACAATATACAAATAATAAGCATCGGAGGGTTAAAATAATGAACAAGAGATTAGAGAATTGGGTAAACTGGGTACTGTATGATGAGCTTGTAAAGGGTCAGCTCAATGCACCAAAGCACTTGCTGGGAATACATGACTACGGTGATGGTCAGGTTATTACAGCTTACAGGCCACATGCAAGTCAGGTGTGTGTAACTTCAGTAACCGGTAAGAATCCTATCTTTATGGAGGAGCTTGCTCCGGACTTTTACGGTATTTATTTTGATACTAAGAAGTTTAAGGGAAGCAAGTATAAGATTCAGACTAAGTATAATGATGGTACTACTGTACTTACATCAGACTGCTATGCATTCTATGAGGAGATTATCTCAGACTACGATGTATACCTTTTTGCAGAGGGTAAGAATTATGATATATACAACAAGCTTGGAGCACACCCTATGACTATAGATGGTGTAAAAGGAACATATTTTGCTGTTTGGGCGCCAAATGCAAGACGAGTTAGTGTTGTAGGTGATTTTAATATGTGGGATGGAGCTCTTAATCCTATGCAGCTTCATGCAGCATCAGGAATATATGAGATATTCCTTCCTGATGTATTCCCGGGAGCAGTATACAAGTTCCAGATATTAACCAGGGACGGTGATATATTATATAAGGCTGATCCTTATGGTAACTATGCTCAGATGCGTCCTGAGAACGCTAATATCGTAACAGACCTTACCAAGTATAAGTGGAAGGATACAGCTTGGATGGAGGCTAGAGATAAGCAGGGCAGACTTGACAGGATGAAACAGCCTATGTCTATTTACGAGTGTCATCTGGGTTCCTGGAAGAAAGAGGATGAGGATTCAGACTTTGGCTTCTATAACTATAGAGAGTTAGCTAAGATGTTGGGCGATTACGTGAAGGATATGGGATATACTCACATAGAGGTTATGGGTATAGCTGAGTATCCGTTTGATGGTTCATGGGGATATCAGGTTACAAACTACTTTGCTCCAACCAGCAGATACGGTACTCCTGAGGATTTTATGTATTTTGTAGATTATATGCATGCTCAGGGCATTGGAGTAATCCTTGACTGGGTACCCGCACACTTCCCAAGAGATGCCCATGGCCTAGGACGCTTCGATGGTATGCCACTTTATGAGCATCCGGATTCAAGAAGAGGAGAGCATCCTGATTGGGGTACATACATATTTGATTATGGCAGGACAGAGGTTGCAAACTTCCTTACAGCTAACGCATTGTTCTGGGTAGAGAAGTTCCACGTTGATGCACTTCGTGTTGATGCGGTTGCATCTATGCTTTATCTGGACTATGGTAAGCAGGATGGACAGTGGCTCCCTAACAAGGATGGTGGAAATGAAAACTATGATGCTATAGCTCTCCTTCAGAATATAAATACTGTTATGGAGAAGAGAAATCCAGGTGCATACCTCATAGCTGAGGAGTCAACTGCTTGGGCAGGAGTTACAGCACCGGCTGAGCTTAAGGGACTTGGCTTCCTGTTTAAGTGGAATATGGGCTGGATGAATGATTTCTTAGAGTATATGAAGCTTGATCCATATTTTAGAAGCTTCAACCACAACAGATTAACCTTTAGTTTGACATATACCTATGCTGAGAATTACGTATTAGTAATCTCTCATGATGAGGTTGTACATCTTAAGTGTTCTATGCTGAATAAGATGCCGGGCTTTGAGTTCGACAAGTTTGCAAATCTTAGAACTGCCTATGGATTTATGTTTGGACATCCTGGAAAGAAGCTTCTTTTCATGGGACAGGAGTTTGCTCAGCTTAGAGAGTGGAGCGAGGCAAGAAGTCTTGACTGGTTCCTTCTTGACCAGCCACTTCACAAGGGTATGCAGAACTTCGTTAAGAAGCTTAACCATATGTACACTGAGTACGATGCCCTCTATTATAATGACAATGAGGTTATGGGCTTCGAGTGGATAAAGTGTGATGATGCCGAGGAGGGTATTGTAGCATTTATCAGAAGAGGTAAGACCGCGAAGAATCAGCTTATGTTCGTATGTAACTTTGTACCTGTTGAGAAGACTACACACCTTATAGGTGCTCCATGTCTTACTAAGTACGAGGAGATTCTTAATTCTGATGCAGAGGAGTTCGGTGGATTAGGCAGAGTAAATGGCACTGTTCAGGCTATTGAGCAGCCATGTGACAGAGCTAATTATGCGGTAAGTCTTACTATACCTCCGCTTTCAGTAATGGTATTTAAGTATGATTATACAGAGCCAAAGAAGAAAGGCTCAAAGAAATAAGAAATGACTATGAGGATGTCTGAGGAGGATACTCTTCAGACATCTGTCTGTGTGCAAGGGATATGCACACATAGGTTTTGAAAGGTAATATAATAATGTATAGATTTTTGAAGATAATGTGGAAGCTGTTGCTGGTATTTTGTGTGGCTTGCGGGGTTGGCCTTCTTGTATTATTGGGGATAAATATCTATGTTAAGGTATCTGTTAAAGAAAGAATTATAACTGTCCAGGAGGCTGGTGAGCTTTCTGAGGTGGATTGCATTATAGTCCTTGGCGCCGGGGTTTATGGAGATAAGACACCTAGCCCTAT
Organism: Lachnospiraceae bacterium; assembly: GCA_017463225.1. Taxonomy (GTDB): domain Bacteria; phylum Bacillota; class Clostridia; order Lachnospirales; family Lachnospiraceae; genus Coprococcus_C. The sequence goes on from JAFTPO010000043.1 coordinate 19,478, forward strand.
GTTAGAGGACAGATTGATAAGAGGAATAGAGCTGTACAAGCAGGGCAGCAGTCCGAAGCTTTTAATGAGCGGAGATCACGGTGGTTTATACTATGATGAAGTTAATGTAATGAAAAACTACGCCATAGAACAGGGAGTGCCATCTAGTGATATATTTATGGACCATGCAGGCTTTTCTACCTATGAGAGTATGTACAGGGCTAAGGAAATATTTGGAGCAGACAAGGTTATCATCGTAACTCAAAGATATCATATTAGCAGAGCATTGTATCTTGCTAAGGCAATGGGTATAGATGCATATGGTGTGGCTGCAGAGGATATTGAATATCACGGTCAGTACAGCAGAGAGGTGAGAGAGTTCTTTGCAAGAGGTAAGGATTTTCTTACGGCAATATTCAAACCAAAGCCTGCTGTAATGGGACATAGTATAGATATCTCCGGAGACGGGGATGTGACTAATGATAAAGAGAACTTAAATTAATTTATTTAATTAAAAGTTTTAATCTAACTTTAATCTTTCCTACATTTTAGATTAATTTTGGGTGTGTATTATAGCAAATGTAAGGTGAACACACCAAGAAAAAATAATCTAATCAGTAAAGGAGAAATGAATTATGGACAATTTAGAAAAGGTTGAGAGAATCAGAGAGAAGACAGGAGTTAGCTACGAGGATGCAAAGATTGCATTAGAGGCAAGTAACAATGATATGCTTGATGCTATCGTATATCTTGAGAAGCTTGGTAAGGTAAATGCTCCTAAGCAGTCACAGTATGTAACAAGCTTTGAGACAGAGACTTCATCAGAGTTTGATAAGGCTCAGGCAGATTACGAGAAGGCATGTAAGAAGTCAAGCTTCGGCGAGAAAATCGATAGCTTCGGAGAGTGGTTCAAGAAGGTTATCAAGAGAAGCTGTGAGATTAAGTTTAATGTTGACAGATATGAGGAGAGAGTATTTAGCTTACCACTTTTAGCACTTATCATTATTATGTTATTTGCATTCTGGTTAGTAGGAATCCTTCTTATAGTTGGACTCTTCTTCGACTACAAGTATTCATTTGAGGGAGTTAACCCTACAACAGTGGACATCAATGATTTGTGCAATAAGGCATCAGATACATGTACCGGTCTTAGAGAGGACATTAAGAACGAGAAGAAGTAATTACAGGAGTTAATAATATGAGTAAGATACTAATTATTGAGGACGAAGCAAAGATTGCAAGATTCATAGAGCTTGAGTTAAAGCACGAGGGCAATGAAGTAGACAAGGCAGCGGATGGCAGAGAGGGCTTAGATAAGGCACTTACCGGCCAGTATGACCTGATACTGTTAGATGTTATGCTACCTGGATTAAACGGTCTTGAGGTGTTAAGACGTGTCCGTCTTGAAAGCGACGTTCCAATAATTATGCTTACTGCAAGGGATGCAGTTATGGATAAGGTGTCAGGTCTTGATGCAGGAGCTGATGATTACATAACAAAACCATTTGCCATAGAAGAATTACTTGCCCGAATAAGGGTTGCGTTAAAGAAACATGTGGGAGTGGCTCCAAAATCCAATAAGCTTGAGGTGAAAGGTGTAAGCTTGGATGAGGATAGACATGAGGTTACGGTTAATGGGGAAAATGTAGAGCTGTCTAACAGAGAATTTGAGCTGTTACACACCCTTATGCAGAACAAAAATATAGTCATGGATAGAGATAAGTTGATGAATTTGGTGTGTGGCTATGACTATATGGGCGAGACTAATATTATAGATGTGTATATAAGATATCTGAGAACAAAGATTGACGACAGATATGGTATAAAGCTAATAAACACTGTAAGAGGTGTGGGATACATAATTAAAGAAGACTAATGTGGCAGCAGGCTGGCTGTTAGAGCTGGCCTGCGAATTTTGTATAAGTAGGTGATTGTATGAGTGGTAGTAAATTTAAGATGTCATCTATAGCCAGAAAGATAAATCTTGATTTTTGGTTTAAAAGACTATGGAGCGTAATATGGGTGGATATATTATTGGTTGTGCTTACATTTGGTACAGCCTTTGTTTACTATGAGGAGGCAATACCTGAGGGAGAGATTGTTACCTCCAGAGATTTGGTGATTGGTGAAGCGGTAATAGATATAGATTTTGGTCAGGAAATTGATAGTGCCGTAGAGGAGATAGTGGAGAAAAATACTGGTAGCAGAGCAGTAGGAGACCAAGACAAGCTGAGTGATCTAAAGGAATTGAGATATGTGATAGTAACAGACAAATCTCAATATGAGTATTGTCCTTGGGATGTGGTTGAATTAGTTGATGCACCCTTTATAGTTTTATTTGCCTTCCAAGGAATGTACCTGTTCTTTGGAATATTTGGTGCTGGAAGAATACGTAGAAGGATGAGACCTCTTAATGAGCTGGCTATTAAAGCTGAGCAGATGAGCCAGATACCATTAGATGCTTCGAAATTTGAGAATTTGGAGCACTTAGAGCATGCAATCTCCAGCGTAAATCCGGATGGTTCTGATACCAGAATCAAGACAGGGGATAAGGAATTAGAGAGCATAGAGATTGCTCTTAATAACCTATTATATAGGATGAAGGAGAGTCAGAAGCAGCAGGCAAGATTCGTATCTGATGCCTCTCACGAGCTTAGAACACCTATCTCGGTAGTTCAGGGCTATGTAAATATGCTTGATAGATGGGGAAAGGAAGACCCTGAAATTCTAGACGAAGCCATAGAGGCTTTAAAGCACGAGTCGGAGCACATGAAGGAGCTTATAGAGCAGCTTTTGTTCCTGGCCAGAGGCGACAGCGGAAGAAATACTCTTAACAAAACCAAGCTTAATCTGGGTGAGATTATGAAGGAGGTTTGGGAGGAGTCAGAGATGATAGATGATAAGCATGTCTATGAATTTGACGGATGTGAGGGAGCAGACATGATAGGAGATATAGCAATGGTAAAGCAGTCTGCCAGAATATTTGTACAAAATGCATCCAAGTATTCAAATGAGGGAGATACCATAAAGCTTGGTGTTAAGGTTACAGGAGATACTGTAAGCTACATAGTGCAGGATGAGGGTATCGGTATGCAGGAAGAGGATGTAAGTCATATATTTGAGAGATTCTATCGCTCTGATAAGGCTAGAAATGGAGAAACAGGAGGCTCAGGACTGGGACTTTCCATAGCAAAATGGATTATAGATGCTCACGAGGGTACCATAGAGGTGCTTTCAAGACCGGAGATTGGAACCAGATTTACTGTAACATTTTCTAGGAATATAGATAAAGATGGTGTTTGACATTGATAATCAAGTAGGTTATAATTGTACAAACTGTGCGCAATTTTAAGCACGTGAGAATTTGTATTATATAGAAAGGTTGATGATCATGGTAGAGAAGAAGCATATGCTGACCGTGGAAGGTCTCAGAGATTTAGAGCAGGAGTTGGAGAACCTCGTCGTTGTACGTCGTCAGGAGATTGCTGAGAAGCTCCAGGAAGCAAGAGCACAGGGAGACTTATCAGAGAACGCAGAGTACGATGCTGCTAAGGATGAGCAGAGAGATATTGAGGCAAGAATCGAAGAGATCGAGAAGATCTTGAAGAATGCTGAGGTTGTTGACGAGGGTGAGTTCGACAAGGATAGCGTAAACTTTGGTTCTACAGTTAAGATATTAGATGTTGAGGCTAAGGAGGAGCATACATTTAAGATAGTAGGTTCTACTGAGGCTGATGTACTTAATGGCAAGATTTCTAACGAGTCACCACTTGGTCTTGCACTTCTTAAGAAGAAGAAGGGTAACACTGTAAAGGTAGAGGCTCCAAACGGAGTATTTTCATATAAGATATTAGATATCGTAAAGTCAAAGAAGAAAGAGGATAAGTAAAGTGGCTGAGAAGAACAACCAGAATAACAATCAGAATAAGCCTCAGGATATGAATCAGCTTTTGAAGGTTAGAAGAGAGAAGCTTCAGAATCTTCAGGATGCCGGTAAGGATCCATTTGTTATAACAAAGTACGACCAGACTCATCACACTGACGAGGTTAGAAGCTTATACGAGGCACATGAGGCTAAGCTTTTAGAAGGCTGGAACTACCCTGATGTAGAGGGTATGTCAGAGGAGGATGCAAAGGCTGCCAAGGATGCGGATTACAATGCCAGAAGAGAATTGATGGACGCGTCTCCTATTCAGGTATCAATCGCTGGACGTATGATGTTCAAGCGTGTTATGGGTAAGGCATCATTTGCAAATATACAGGATATCAACGGTAAGGTACAGGTATATGTGGCTAGAGATGCAATTGGCGAGGAGCCATATGCTGAGTTTAAGAAGTCAGATATCGGTGATATCTATGGCGTAAAGGGATATATCTTCAGAACAAAGACAGGAGAGATATCTATTCATGCCCAGGAGCTTACTCTTCTTACAAAGAGCTTGCAGATTCTTCCGGAGAAGTTCCATGGATTAACTGATACAGATACACGTTATCGTCAGAGATATGTTGACCTTATTATGAATGAGGACAGCAAGAAGACATTTATTAATCGTTCAAAGGTTATCGCAGCTATCAGAAGATATCTTGCAGACCAGAACTTCCTTGAGGTGGAGACACCTATGCTTGTTTCAAATGCAGGTGGAGCAGCAGCAAGACCATTTGAGACACATTTTAATGCATTAAGCGAGGACTTTAAGCTTCGAATATCACTTGAGCTTTACTTAAAGAGACTTATCGTAGGTGGTCTTGAGAGAGTATATGAGATTGGTAGAGTATTTAGAAATGAGGGTCTTGATACAAGACACAACCCAGAGTTCACACTTATGGAGCTTTACCAGGCGTATACAGATTACAACGGTATGATGGATTTAACTGAGAATATGTTTAGATATGTGGCTCAGGAGGTTCTTGGAACTACAACTATTACTTATAATGGCATAGAGATGGATCTTGGAAAGCCTTTCGCAAGAATCACAATGACTGAGGCAGTTAAACAGTACGCAGGTGTTGATTTCGATACTATCGAGACACTTGAGGAGGCTCGTGCTATTGCCAAGGAAAAGCACGTAGAGTTCGAGGATAGACATAAGAAGGGCGACATCCTTAACCTTTTCTTCGAGGAGTTTGTTGAGGAGCACCTTATCCAGCCAACATTTGTTATGGATCATCCTATTGAGATATCACCTCTCACAAAGAAGAAGCCGGAGGATCCAAACAAGGTTGAGCGTTTTGAGCTTTTCATGAACGGATGGGAGATGTGTAATGCATACTCAGAGCTCAACGACCCTATCGACCAAAGAGAGCGTTTCAAGGCTCAGGAGGAGCAGCTTGCTCAGGGTGACGAGGAGGCAAACACAACAGATGAGGACTTCCTTAACGCACTTGAGATTGGTATGCCACCAACAGGCGGTATCGGATATGGTATCGACAGATTGGTTATGCTTCTCACAGATAGCCCGGCTATAAGGGATGTATTATTGTTCCCAACAATGAAGAGTTTGGATAAGTAAAAAGGCTTGAAAACCTTGCAAAATAAGGGTTTTATAAAATAAAAAAAGGTCAGAAGACTATCAGAAAACCTGATAATCTTTTGACCTTTTTTGCATTACCATATGTGTCATAAATTAGTTCATTTTTTGTCGAATATTTTTTGACATTGTAAGGGAAATAATATAGAATTTAAAGTGGAATGTTTATTTATTAAATCAAGAAGAAAACAATATAGTTTTAAAGATAGATTTGCTGAAAATAAAGGAATATGATGAAAAGAGGATAAGTAATGAGCTATCAGGTTGTTGAATTGAATTGTCCCGGATGCGGTGCTAGGATTAGCACGGGACAAACAGTCTGTGAATGGTGTCATAGACCAGTTTTAGTATCGACGTTTAATAGTGTAAATGATATGCCTGCGCCGACGTTGACAGACATGAATGCTAATAAAATAGAGAATGTGGAATTGTCGGAAAGTAAAGTCACTGCCATAAAATATCTAAAGCTAAAAAAGTATGATAAAGCTGTGGAGTGCTTCGATAAAGCTATAGAAGAAAATTTTGATGATTCTGAAGTGTATTTTTACACAGCTATATGTTGTCTTCAAGGTAAAAAGGCATTTGTAGCAAGTAGAAATGTAATTAATCAAATACTAGAATATATCAATGCTGCTATAGCAATAGAACCTAAAGGTATATACTATTATTTTGAAGCGTACATAAAATATGATTATTTTCATAGGAAACATTTTAGGATAACTCCAGATTATACGGAATGTATAGAAATGGCTGAAAATGCAGGTGTTTCAGAGTATGATATAAACGAATTATATTCTATTTTGAATGTAGAGCGTTTATTAGAAATTTAACGTAATTTTGAATAATGGATAAGAGAGGATAAAGGATATGGGATTTTTCGTTTTGTTTTTTTTAGGTGTTTTCTTGATTTTTGCAGGTTTAATGTTAGGCTTTGCGCCGGTGACATTTCCTTTAAGCTTGATATTTATAGCTATAGGAGTAATTGGAGCTAAGTCTCGAAAAAGCTTAAGAAGTGGTTATACACAAAAGATAAAAGCTAAAGTTACAGATGACTCAAAGGACGTTATGGAGCAAGCGGAATTTATGGCTCGTGTAAATGAAATGTTTTACACATATAATGTGGAACAGAAAGCTTTGAGTATGAGTGGATATGCGAATAATCTTACAGAGCAAGATATTCAAAGATTTTCAGGTTTTGTTTCTCCTAATCAGAAAACTATAAGAAAAAATGAAAGAAGCTATCAGTTTGGATACTTAATCTTTGGGGAGCAGAATGTGTTTTTATATCAATTCTTTGTAGATAATAAAATTGCTAATAATGTTTCAGAAAAGTATGATTGGATAAATTATCGTGAGATGATTAATATTATTGATAAGCAAGGCGGCTTTGAAATCAAAACTATGGTTGGAAAGAATTATGATTTGTATATAGAGAATGTAGATCAGGCTACATATATTAGGCAATGTCTATACTATAAGATGCAGACTAGCAGAGGATAGGTTAATATACTAGGGAGGTAAAGGTATTTATAAAATACTATAAATGATATGGACTTTTTTGAGGTTTTAATAAGGATCGTAATGTGTTTCTTTATGCTGTTAGCATGTGAATTGTTTGGATTTTGCTTGATTATTGGTGTTTGCTATTTCTTATTTGGGAAATGGCCGTTTAATAAGAGAAGAAAATTGTGTAGGATACTATGTCAGTTGTCTGCTATTTTAATATGGGGATTATTCTTCTTAGAAACTGTAGGAAATTCTATTGATACACCTTATGCTATTAGTTCTTTTATACTGTTGATTACGGCGATTCCGGTATGTAACTTTATTATATCTATGATAGAAAATGCGAAGCTACAGATAAGAAACAATAGGGCAAATAGAACCAGTGTTAAGGAAACCGTACAGTTGGTGAAAGATGAAAATATGAAGAGACGATTAGAAAATGCTAGTTTGAATCGTACTGCTGAAGAGATGGAGGTAGTAAGGTATTTCTTTGGCGATAATGGATGTATGTCTGACCAACAGTATTTTGAAATGTTAGTATATAAAAGAGATTCATTAGCTTCTAGAAATAAGGTGTTAGAGATAATTGGAATGGATGAATCACAGGTCGCAGAGATTTATCCTATCTATAGAGAAGAATATGTTTATTCGTGGACAATGTATTCTGGAAGTATTAACAAGCCTTTTGCTAATAAAAATGTCAATGGTTTTAATGTTAGTAGTAGATACCATGTTTCATGGACTTTCTTTAGTGATAATTTGTTAATTAATTATGATATAGTTTTTGATATGGATAAAAGTTGGAAACAGGAAAAGGTAACAGAAATCTATTACCATGATATATCCAATTACAACATAAACAATAATATTATAAATCTTGTCCTCACAAATGGTCAGACTCATCGTCTGGATTTCAGTGATAATATGTACGCTGGAGCAACTATGCAGGGATTAATACAAAAGATACGAGAATCAAAAACTATGTAAGATAATGAATTTCGCGATACAACAAGGTTACTTATGGGATAATGATATTTGGAGGTATGTATGAGTAGTGTTATTTTAAGGACTAATCATGGAGAATATGTAGGTGCTTCTGTATTAGAGATAACAGAGATACCAGCTATAGATATACTAAAGGATTCTTATGATGAAAGTGAAAATATAGAATACAATTATCAGAAAAAATACTCTAATTTATTATCAGAAATTTATCAAATATTTCGTAATTCAAAAAAAGATTATGCTGATGCGGAGGTTTGTGTAGAAATAATGCTTCTTACTGAGCCAGCAATTAATCAGCCATACGATGCGGAAATTAAAACATACTTGGTTATTAGAAATGTAGAGAATACACAGGAGAAAGCTGCTTCTGTAATTGAGCAACTTGCAAGAATATGTATTGAAATGCTTTCCTTTAGTAAGTATGGTGTTAATTATGTGGATTTTTCGTCATGGAAAGACAAGGTACAAAGCGCAAAATATGAAGGTGCGTTAGCAATCTGTAAGTCTGAATATAATGAAACTATTCCAAATTCTATAATTCCTAGCTGTTATAGTTATGACAAATTCCTTTCTACCGCAACGACATTAAGTGATTTGGTTAATTCTTTAATTCATCATCCCAACACAATTGTGTCATTCCAGCTTATAGCTACATCGTTTAGCAGTGAAGAGATTACGGCTATTTCTGATGTTACAGGAATGTTTTATCAAAATACAGAGAATCTCGGTTTTTTAGAGAAGAAAATATATGAGCACTATGGATATTACATGGAAAACAAAGATTCGGCCTTGTTTAGATATAATATCTTGGTTTGTGGAGATAGTGTTTCCTTAAGAGATGTCTCTTCAAAAATATACAGAATACTTAATGATAACAGCAACAAATTAGTTCAGGTAAAAGAAGTTAATCTAAGTATTAATGAGACTAAAATAGAAAACAGCATCATATCAGCTCCGTGGTACGTAAATAATTTGGTAATGTCTAAGAATCGTTTGCTTGATAATGCGGCTGCTATGAATGCATATTATAGATTGCCTTATATCATAACGGCAGAGGAAGCTGCAGGATTCTTTAGAGTGCCAATAGGTTCTCAAAATATTCGTGCAGGTTTTAATGTGCGCGAAAATGAGAGTGGCAAAAAGACGTATCGCTCAAAGTTGATAAATACCGGCTCTATGGAAATAGGAACATTGGTTTCTGCAGGTGGTGAAAATACAATAGGGCTTGATTTAAACGATTTGACAAAGCATATGCTGGTGTGTGGTACACCGGGTTCAGGTAAAACAACATTTTCAGTTAGTGTATTAGATCGTCTATGGAAGGATCACAACATTCCATTTTTGGTTATAGAACCAGCTAAAAATGAATATCGAGCATTAGCTGAAGCTATAGATGACTTGCAGATATTTACACCAGGAAAGAATTTCATATCACCATTTGTTTTTAATCCATTTGTGCCACCCAAGAATGTAAAGTTAGAGACATACAAATCGACATTAAAGACGGCGTTTTCCGCGGCGGTATCTATGACTACGCCACTTGATAAGATATTTGAGGAAACTATTCATAATTGTTATTCGGATTTTGCGTGGCTTGATACATACACCTCAGATGATGGTGGAAAAATCTTTAATATATCTGACTTCATAAAATGTTTTCAGTATACTTTTGAAAATATTGGATATACAGGAGATGTGAATAATATTGGTCGTGCAGGAGTTGTAAGGTTAAAGGGACTTGTTAACCTTTTTGATAATTATTTTTCTATTCCTATAGAGGATATTTTATCAAAGCCAACAGTAATTGAATTATCTGCTATAGAAAACAGTGATGAAAAGGCATTGATAATTGCTCTTTTGCTTTTGTCAATTCTCGCATATGTAAATGCAAATTATGTTGGAGAAGGTGACCTGAAAAACGTTATTTTGCTGGAGGAGGCACATGTATTATTAGATGCGGAATCTAATGCCGGTCAGGGTGAGGCAAATCCAAGTAGAATTGCGCAGAATTTGGTCAAGCGTATGTTAGCAGAGTGTCGTTCCTATGGAGTAGGTATGATAATTGCCGACCAGTCACCTAGAAAGGTTACCACAGACGTAGTTGCACTTACTGATATGAAGATGATATTTAGATTAGTGGAAGCTACGGACAAGCAAATTATTGCAGACAGTATGAATATGACTGACGTGCAAAAACAAAGATTAGGACGTCTTCGTCCTGGTAGTGCATTCCTGTTTTTTAATCGTATGGATGAACCTGAGGAAGTTAGTTTATCAGATTATAGAATGGAAAAGAATATAAGGATATCGCTTTCGGATGATGGAATTCGTGAAATATCAACATACTGGAAAAACAAAGCGGATAAGCTTATTCCTTATCCTGAATGTATGGGCTCAAGCTATTGTAAGGGTACATGTGATTACTACATGAGGGTGCTGGCAAGAGATATTGCCAGAAGGATATTTATGAAACGGGTGTTACATGTTAGCAACTCCAAAGATTCTAAAGTAATATTCGATGCGGTGAATGAATGTATAAGGACAATGCCCAAATTAATTCGAAATGAATTAAATAAGGAGACATACTCAAAAGAATTGCTAGCATGTGTATTAGTTCATTTTATGAGAAAAGTTAAATATGAAACAAAGCTTTCACTGTCTGATGAACAAATACTTGACCAGATAAAAAAGGCATAGGGGAGTGAGCATATGAATGATTTAGATACAACAAGTGATACAACTATAGATGATACGACAACAAGTGATGTAATCATGGACGATACGACAACAGATGATGTAACCACAGACGATACGACAACAAGTGATATTATCACAGATAACACGATAACGGGCGATATACAGCTCGATGGTTCATCAGAACCATGGGATGTAGAAACGGCTGAATTTGATGATATAGAATATGATGAAGAAGAGGTGGGAGAAGTGGATGGGTACGAACTTAATGATTCACAACAGCAACGTATGAATGACCTGGCACAAGCTTATGCACCAGAGGTTGAAAGAGTAGATAGATTATATGACGACATTATGTCAGATGAGTCTTTATCTGAAGAAGAAAGGTCAAATAAGATATCTGGCTTGAAGGAATATGCCGAATACACTAGGGATCAAATGAATGAAGAGATGGAAAAAATAAGGCAAAATGAAGTGGATCCCGAGGCGGTTCAATATGTTAGAGAACATTCAGCTGACAAAAATTATATGGATGGTGTAGATATTGTTGAAGCTCACAAGAATTTGTCTGATTTGCCGCCAAGTTTTACAGATGATGGAGAGTGGAGTGTTGAAAACGCAGAGTTTGCTGATATTGAAGACGAAGAAGAACTTAATGATTCACAGCAACAGCGTATGACAGAAGCGGCAAACGGTTATGTAACGGAGGTTGAGAGAATAGAAAGATCATTTGACGAGATTCAGTCAGATGATAGCTTAACTGAAGAAGAAAAGGCAGATAAATTATCTGGGTGGAAGGAATATGCTGAGACTACTAGGGATGAAATACTTGAAGAGGAAGATCATATTAGACAAAACAAGGTGGATCAGGATGCATTAAAATTTAATAGAAATCATCCTATTGATAAACGCTATTTAGAAGGAAACGAGAGTCAAGAGGATTTATTAGATGATGTATCAATAGAAACACACGAAATGCCCCATGAGGATTTAACAGATGGTGTGTTACCAGAAACTGAAGAGATTCCTAAAGAAATGACTCATGAGATAACCCATGAGGATTTGGAGAATACGGAATATAAATACAAATACATAAATCCTGATTTAATACCATCTGATGAAGAGGCTGAAAGGTTGCAAGATTTGGAAAATGAGAAATTGGCAAAAAAAGAGGCACTTGCTAATGAATTAAAGAATGAGTTAGGTGTTGAAAATGTAGATTTCTCTGATTTTGATGTAGTGGTTGCAGAAAACGTTCGTGATTCATTTAGAGATGCGAAAAAAGATTTTCCTGACTTGTCTGTAAAATATGTTGGCAGTGACGAAAAACAGGAGGCTGGACTAAGGTATGCTTTGGAAAAGGCTGAGAGAGAGAGATTGGAATATACTATGGGAGGTGTATTTTCAGAACAGGAGCTTGATATGCTGGCCAGAGAATCTGCATTTCAGATGATTGCCGGAACAAAAATGGGAAGAGCTGGAGCGAAAGCTATGGCATCTTCCACTAGCATTCATAGCAATTCTAGTGAGCTAAAATCATTCGAAGGAATCACAATAAGAGATGATTTGGTAGAGGATGGAAAGTTCTTTGATAATGAAAAGAGTGCTTCGGGTATTACGAGGTGGTCACCTGTAGGATGTGATACTGCGAAAGCTACCATAGACCATGAGCTGGGGCATGAAATCGATAAATTGGTAGGTGGAAGTGATGATGCTGTGATAAAGCAATTGTATGGGGATATGGTGCTTAGAAAAGCAGGAAGAGAAGAGTTGTCGGGATATTCGGAGACTAATGTAAAAGAATTTATTGCAGAAGCTTATTCTGAGTATAGAAATAATCCTGAGCCACGAGATATTGCTTGTAAAGTATATAACAGATTAGTTGAACTGTATCAGGAGAAGAATAATGGAGGGAACCGTTAATGAGCATTTTTAAAAATGATAATGAAATGTCATATGTAGGTGGAAGAAAACACTGGACGGATGTGATAAAAAACACCGGAGATGGTAATTTGCTTTTGTGGAAGCAACCGGAGGAAGACTTCAATACAAGCTCTACCTTAGTTGTAATGCAAGGGGAAGAAGCAATTTTTGTCAGTGGAGGAAAAATTGAGGAAGTCTTTAAAGAGGGTAGTTATAAGCTTAGTACATCAAACTATCCATTTATTAGTAGAGTTAAAAATGCTTTTTCAGGTGGTGTCAGTACCTTCAATTGTGTTGTTTATTTTGTGAAAACCACAGATAGTCAGGAGATTAAGTGGGGAACAGACACACCTATTCAGATTAGAGACAAGGTGTGGGGGATAATAGCGGATGTAAGAGCTAGAGGAGCATACAAGATTAAGGTGTGTGATTCCAAAGCATTCTTAACAAAGTTAATCGGAAATAATACGTTAACACACTCTACAAGTGATTTTGAGAATTTTTTTGCGTCTAAGATACAAGAAAACATTCGCTCAATACTGTCTGCTGAATTAAAGCAAATCGAAACTGAATTAATAGGCTTGGATTCATATCTGCCAATTTTTTCATCTGTAATTGCTGCAAGGCTAAATGAAATTGTCGCTGAATATGGATTAAGCCTGGTACATTTTTCTTTGGCTGGCTTGGAGTCAGATGCAACAAAATATGAGATGATTGATGGAGCACAGATGGAAAGAATCATTGCAACTAAGCATAGCGAGTCTGAGCGAATTATGGCTCAACAGCAGGCATATTCTCAGGCTGATCGTATGGCGATTTTAGGTGAGAATTGGGGAAAGCAAACTGTAGCGGATATACTATCAGATATTGCAAATAATCCTAATGTAGGAAGTCTTGCTACAGCAGGAGCAGGTGCCGGAGTTGGTATGGTTACTATGGGAACAGTAGCAACAATGGCTTCGCAGCTTATTTCTCCAGTTGTGCAACAAAACTCACCTCAAAATTCAACTGTGGCGGTAGAAGACCGTTTTGCAATTAACACTGATGATGCGGATACTTCAAATAAACCACAGAACGATTTTGAAAAACTGAATGAATATCATAAAATGTTGGAAGCGAATCTCATAACACAGGAAGAGTATGATGCCGTAAAGGCAAAAATTCTTAATCAGTAAAATATATTGTGTGTACAAAGACTATCAGATTACATCTGGTAGTCTTTTTTAATTAAACCATAGGTTGATTGTCTACACCTCATTCCTAACTTACAATATATTTGTAATAGTTTATGGAGCAATAGCACCTTTCTTCAAGGTGCATCTAAGGAGGAGTAATATGCTAAACGCAAATGATATACATGATACTATAAGAAAGATAAGTGGAGATTATATAGGGGTGAGAATTCCTAAGCTTACGGAGGAGTCTCTTGAATTGCTACATGAGATATTTCAGGTGGCCAAGGCGGTAAAGCATGACGGTATGAGTAAGTTTTTTTGGATTACAGCTGAGGATGAAAAGGGCCAGGATGAATTCTTTCTTATTAAGCTGGATATGGATAAGGCTGTTTTCGTTAATGGACATATTCTGGGTGATATAGAGAATGGTAGTGGAAGGATAATGGTGTATGGGAGAGATGACTCTGATTCCGAAGAGGATGGATATGACCTAACGGAGATTCTTGGTTGGGTGCTTGACGGGGTTAAAGATGATATCGAGATGCTGAGAGCCGGCACTTATGAGGATTACATTAAAAGAGAGCTGCCATATAGCTGTTATAGTGGCGTGATGAAGCTTAACAGGTATTGGAAATACTGTCCTGAGGAAAAGATACATATGCAAAGAGAGTTTGAGCCTCAGGTTGTGGATGATTTTCTAAAATGGCACCACAGGAACAAAGCGTCGGTGAAGGGCTACAACAATATGACCTTTGGTCAGTTTTGTGAGGCTTGTATGTATATTTACAAGTATATGGGATATGATGTGGAGGGATTAACTCCTAGAGAGGCATATTTCAGGTACTCTGCTTGTACCTTGTATGGCGCAGGCGGGAACGAAAAGCTTAGGCAGCTACCGGAGGATGATGCAGAAGCATTTGAGAAATGGTTAGATACACATCATAGGGGCTCTCACTGTGACGAGATTAGATTTGGTAGAATCTGGTTTTGGGTAGAGAGAAACATATCTGGCAGATGGAATTTCGTTGTGGCTGACGTGAGAGAAGATAATGGTGAAAATGTGAGATTACAGATGGTAATGGATATGTCCAAGGCCGGATATCATATGGATGCAGCTTGGTATAGCTCATTAGTTAAAAGCCTAAAGGGCAAATGTATGGTTGGGTTGCAGCCGAAGCATTTTCCATTCGATAACCTTAGAGCGTTCTATGAGGATATAACGGTGTCGGAATATACCAGATATTTGCCGGAGCCTATACCTAAGGAGATGCTTAAGGAGATTAGATGGCTAAGTCCAAGAATATGTGAGTTAGGGGATGATTCATAAAATGTATAACAGGGCATAAGCAGGCAATTTGCTTGTTTATGCCCTGTGTTTATGTGTAGGAATTGTTTAAACTACAGGTTTATGGAGAATCTCAAAGCTAGGGACTATAGTATGATTAGGACGAGACAACAGGGGGTTAGACAGCGGAAAATGGCATAGAGTTTAACAATATATTATTATAGGAGGTATTCGATTTATGAATAAGAACAACTTAATACAGAAGGACTATGGTAAGCGAATTATCGCTCAGGGAGTTATGGCTTCCAATGATACCTTTGAGACAGGTATCAACAATAATGACCTTATCATAGGGCCTAGCGGAAGCGGAAAGACAGGAGGGTATCAGGTTCCTAATCTGCAGAATCCGACGGACAGTATGATAATCTCAGACACCAAGGGAGCTATGTCTAAGATGTTTAAAAAGTCTTTGTTGGAGAAGGGATATCAGGTTCACATTCTGGACTTTGTAAAAGCTGAGAATTCAACCTGCGGATATAATCCTTTGATGTTTATACGTAGGACAGCAAACGGAGGGTACAGTCTAAAGGATGTGAAGACCATCGTCAATGCTATGATGCCTACTACAAACTCCAAGGATCCGTACTGGGACATGTCCGCCAGAAGATATGTGACTATGCTCATATGCGGAGTTATGGAGCATGTCAGACCGGCGGAGAAGGATATGGTTACAGTTCTAAAGCTTCACAAGCACTTCTGTGAGAAGAAGTTTGAAGGTCTATTTAAGGATTGGTATGCCAGAGATTCCCGAAGTGAGTTTGCGGGATATTATGAGCAGCTTAAGCCTTTGGAGAATACAGACAGAACATTGGGCTGTATCCTGGACGTTGCATCAAATGCGCTGGACAACTTCGGCGGTGATGAGATGAAGCGTATCTTCCAAAATGGAAAGGCTTATGACCTTGCAGAGCTGGGAAAGAGAAAGACAGTGTTATTCTTAAATACCAGTGATATAGACAGAAGTACAGATGCCATAGTAAATATTCTGTACACGCAGTGCTTCCAGAGACTGTTCGAGGAAGCAGGTAAGCAGGATGACCTGAGATTAAAGGTGCCTGTGAGAATAGTAATGGATGACTTTGCTTCGGGTACGGTGATGGAGGATTTTGATAAGATAATATCAGTAATTCGCTCCAGAGATATATCCGTAAGCATCATTATACAGAGCCTGTCACAGCTGGAGTCACTTTATGGTCAGGACAAGGCCAGAACAATACTGAATAACTGTAGCCACAAGCTTTACCTTGGAGGCTGTGACTTGGATACCATTGACTATGTATCCAGATTGTCTAACGAGCCGCAGCATAAGGTGGCATCTTTAGCCAGAGATAAGGCATATCTTATGGTTGAGGGAAAGGCTCCAAGGATAGTCGACAGAATGAAGCCATACTCCAATATGGATGATGTGGATAGATAGAATAATGAGAAGGAGGATTTGAGATGTCAGCTTTAATTAAGGATACTAGCAGAGGTATAGAGCGTATTCTCCCTGAAGATGTGCTCTTTACCAACAGAGAGCTATTTATAACAGAGGAGATCAATGCAGATACCTGCCATAAGCTTCTAAAGGAGCTTATGGCGCTGGAGAAGATGGATTGTGAGAAGGAGGTTACAATATACATAAACAGTCCCGGAGGTGATGTGGACAGTGGCTTGGCGGTGTTTGACTACATGCAGCTTATGAAGTCGCCTATCAGGACGGTGTGCGTGGGAACTGCGGCCAGCATGGGTGCCATGCTATTCTTAGCGGGAGATACCAGAGAGATGCTTGCCCACAGCAGAATTATGATTCATGACCCGGCCTACGGAGGTGGTAATATGGCGGGCAAGAAGCCTCATGAGCTCCAGTATATGGTGGATAAGCTCAAGCAGACCCAGGAGGTATTAGCCGGTATCATCTCGGAGAAGACAGGTAAGCCTCTCAAGGAGGTTTACAAGAAGACTAAGCAGGACTCCTACTTCAATGCCCAGGAGGCTATAGAGTACGGCCTTGCAACAGGAATGGTGAAGACCACCAATTCAGAGTCTTCCATAAAAATATAAAAGCTGCAGCCAGGTTGCCTTGTGCGCCTGGCTGTTTTTTATGGTTATTTTCAACTACTGGTTAAATGACAGGGCTAAAAACTCTAATTATAATATTAATATCTATTAATGTATGTAGCAGTTAAGTATATGTAAAACAAGACTAAGGAGGTGAACTATGACATACATAAGTGGAGTAAATGCCAGTGATATTGATCAACTGGAGCACATAGAGAGTTTGCTTAAGGATGCCTATTATAGATATATTGATACTCATAAGGCTAAGCATATAAAGAAGCCAGGTCCATCAGTACAGATTAAGATGAGGGGGAATCTGGTTGCCCGAATAGATAAAGCCTTAATCTCTCTAGGAAGTGGAAAGTCTACCGCAGGGGAGAAGGATAGGTATATAGCAAAAAGCAAAGTGATAATTAGAGAATATGCAACAAACCTTAAAAATGAAACAGGAGTGATAAACGATTTTCTGGAAAAAAAGCTTGATAAGCTGATTGAGACTATGGCTAAAAGAGAGGCAGAACGTTTTCTGGTACATAAGTCTAAGATAACTAAGCACAGGATTGATTATGAAAAGCTGTTTTACGCCAAGGGCGCTGTAAATGTTTTGGTAGGACAGGGTGTGGAGCAGGTTTTAGACAGATGCTTTGTCCTAGACAGTATGCTGTATCAGGTTATGGAGTCTGATATTACATATTATGTTACACCTAAAGGTGGCAAATACCATGTCCAAAGCTGTAGCTATTGTCAGGGAAAGCAGCTTGAGACCAAGACCTGGTCATATATAATGGATAGGGGTATGCAACCATGTGGCTGTGTGAGTAAATTTCACCAAGCTAAAGATGATGGAGCTATAATTCAAACAGTTGAAGAAAAAAACACAGCTGAAGTAACCAACTTTGATAGTTCAAATGTTAAACCGGAGGCTTGCTGTACTGTTTTTATCGATGAGTCTGTTCGGAACAATATATTGCACAGATATAATGAGGATTTAGAGGATAAGCACGGTGTGTACAGCTATATAATCTGTAAGGGAAGACTGGAATCAGAGCTACAGATTACCACAAAAAATATTTTGGGACAGGGCGTAGGACTTATAACAGAGGACAGTGATGTGGTTAAGACCTCCACGGAAGCTATAGGGGCAGTGTTACTTAAGTTGGTGTATGAATTTAACTTTAAGGGGAATGTTTATATATTCACAGATAATGCTGTTACTAAGAAGAGGTGGAATCAGAATAAAGGGAATAAGCGACTGAGCAAGCTTTTTGACAATGTATATGTAAAATGGGTATCAAGAGAGAACAACACCAAGGCTGATAAGCTGGGCCGTGATGTGGCATTTGTTACAGGAGAATCGGTACATATTAGACAGCTGGAGAATACTTGTCGAGCCTATGATGTCTTGCAGAAGAATTATGAGGCATTGCAGAATAAGTATAACAAACTGACCGAGGAGTATGATTTTGTACGTACCTATTTTGATAATCCAAGGAAGCAGCTTCCTAACCTTGTGGAAGAGCTGGAGCTGTTAGCCAAGAAGAAGGGAGGAATGTAGCATGAAACTGGTTGTACTTGATATGCTATGGGGAGTAAGCATGTTAGACTATTACATATCGGAGTATGTGGCTATTTCCTTGGACGAAAGCTTGCATACTGTGGGCATGATACATTTTCTCAACGAGAACGACGAGAGTAATCTAACCTCAAAAAGGCTTAAATACGGCCAGGGAGGATTTGTTGTTGAGAGCCAGACTGCCGGATGGGACAGATTGTTAAAGTTTATACCAAGTGATGCAACAGTAGTATTTTGGAATCCCGACATAGCAAATGTAATAAAAGGCGTTAATAATTCCATGTCAAAGAAGAGGAGATTATATAATAACAAGATATGTGTTAAAGAAGTGTACAGTATGATGAGTAGCTGTGAAAAAAGAGTGGCACCCCTTACCTTTAGTGTTGCTATAGATGAGCTTAAGCTTACCTTTGATACTGATGATTGGAAGGAGCCTAGAAATAGGGGCAAGACTATGGTGAGACTTATTAGAAAGCTTATTAATTCCGGAATAAGTGTGGATGGCGATGATTTCAAGAGGTACTTCTTAAGCGGAGCCAAGCATAAGCTGGAGGGAAAAAAGTATTTTGATTTGGATATGAAATACCACCAAAGGAAGAGAAGGGAGTTGGTACTTGAAAGTCTAAGGGATAGATTTACCAACTATGACTTTGACGGTTCCCATATTACAGTTAGTCTTCCTTGCGCAGCCTATAAGGTAAACTTTAAAGCAGATGACACAGAGATAGTATACAGGAGATATGATTTTTCAAGAGGGGAGAAAAGAGAGCATATTATCCTGGAAGGAAGTGACATAGGGAAAAAGGTAGCCGCAATTGCAGATGCTATAGAGCTTATAGAGAAAAGACTGTCTTACGGAGTAGGGAATTCTGAAATCACCAGGTTGCTGCAGGCAATATCATAATGCGGTGTGTTAGGGAGTCTTTTTAGACTCCCTATTATTGTGGTTAGTAAATTTCTCGATTGACAAAAACTGTAAAAATAGTAATATAAGCCTTGTATGGAGAATATTTGGGAATAACTTAATAGACTGGGGAGCATTTTTGAATGTTTTGGAGGAAATGTTGTGGAGTCTACACTATACAGCAAAAGTTTAAGAAAGTTTTTTGAGTACTTTGAGGAGGATGCAGCTTCTGCAAAGGAGTGTGCAGACATACTTGTGAAGGCGGTGCCTGTAGTGGCAGATGATCTTCATCTGGGAAGGCTTGAGATATGTCTTAAGGCACCTGTTAGTATGTACGACGTTATGGGCACAAGTGTTGAGCATGTGATTTACACTAGTCCCTTGGGGTATGATACTAATTCATTGCAAAGTAATTTTGAGACAGGTGACCATGGAAAGGTAATTATTAAAGCATATCCAGAGAAGGGATATCAGTGGAACCGGTCTGAGATGGAATCTCTAAAGGTGTTTGCTTTGAATATTTTCTTCCTATGTGGAAGAGCCAGACTGATTGAAATTGTGGAGACCTTGATTGTAACAGATACTTCCACAGGAATCGGTAATCTGACAGGCTTTATGAAATACGCGTATCAGATAATGGTTAAGACCGGATTGCAGGATTACCACGCTTATAGATTCAATGTTAAGAATTTTAAGATGGTTACAAGGGCATTGGAGGATATGAGAGCTCCTGAAATATTCCGCGCCTATGGAAGGGCTATAGGACGCTTTATAGGTGGTGATGGTAAGCTGGCACATCTTGGTGGAGACAACTTTGTTGCTTTATTAAAAGATGATAGAACAGAGGAGTTTTTGGAATTTATGTCTGGTGTGCCTTTGGGAATATCATCACTTGAAGAACCAGTGACATTAGATGCGAGAATTGGTGTATATGATATTCAGCCGGGTGATAATATAAGTGCAGTGATGGAATACATTGATACTGCCTCTAATTTGGCTAAAAATACCAATCAGGATGTAGTTTATTTCAAGGCCCAGATGTTGGATAAGCTGCTTCATGACAAGGCGATTTTGGCAGATTTTCCTCGTGCCATAAAGGAAAAGGAGTTTGTGGTTTATTATCAGCCGAAGGTGAATATTCACGATAATACTATGTGTGGCTGTGAGGCCTTGGTTCGCTGGAAGGCTGGAGATGAGATAATACCTCCTATGGAGTTCATTCCTGTTTTGGAGGAAAATGGATCAGTTTGTGAGCTGGATTTTTATGTGTTAGAACAGGTATGTGCCAGCATAAAGGAGTGGATTGAAAGAGACATTAAGCCGGTTTGCGTATCTGTGAATTTCTCCAGACAGCATCTTAAGCATTCTGATGTGGAGGATAGAATTCTTGGGATTATTGACAGCTACGGCATAGAGCATTCCCTCATAGAGATAGAGCTTACAGAGATGTCGGGATATGAGGATTTTGACAGACTGGGAAAATTTGTCGAGAAGATAAAAGCTAATGGGGTGCGAACCTCTATAGATGATTTTGGAACAGGATATTCATCTCTTAATATGCTTACAGAGATGGAGGTGGATGTTGTTAAGCTGGATAGAACATTGACCAAATGTGTAGAGAGTGAGTATAGCAAGACTAAGCTTATGCTTCTTAATATTGTAGACATGGTTCACAAGCTTAATTATAAGGCTTTAGCTGAAGGTGTTGAAACTGATGAACAGGTGAAATTCCTTAAAAATATAGGCTGTACCATGGTTCAGGGCTTCCTATATGATATGCCCCTTCCTAGAGAAGAGTTTGAAAAAAGACTTACAGGTGAAGTTAGATATAATTAAAATAATGAAAAGACCTCGGTGCTTAAATGTGCCGGGGTCTTTTCAACTACCAGTTTAATGACATTTTAGTATTTGCTTTCTATAATTATGGTATAGAAGTAGTAAGGGATTTATAGATAATTTATAGGGGGTTAGATATGTCAGATAATATGGATATTAAGAATATGACACAGCTGGAGATTATTGGCGCTAATATGAGAAGAGTTAGGAAGCAGAAGGGCTTTAGTGTACAGGATGTGAAGGAGTGTCTTGGACTTGCTTCTGTGCAAAGCGTGTATAAGTGGGAACAGGGGAAATGTATGCCACAGGCAGATAATTTACTTAAGCTTATGGAGTATTATGGAGTAGGACCTGCTGAGCTTTTAGAGGGTATTTCTACAAACAGGGCACCTAAGGCAGAGGGAAATTACGACCTGATGCTTTTTAATGAGGGCTACGAGAGACTTGTAGAGTATTATCGATATTTGGTTAAGAAGGACAAGGGTAATTAGTTCATATCCTAATTTGAACCACCATATGATATAACATGTGGTGGTTTTTTTGTTGCATAACATAGAACAAAATGTTATCATCAATGATGTTTATGAAATAAACATATGATTCAGGGAGATGAAAGGGGAATAATATGGAGCTAAAGCTGAAGGATTCTAATGAAGAAAACAAGCCACAAACAAAGTATAGGGTGCAGGAGAGCACTGATGAAGAGACTAAGGTAACTGACTCTCAGGATGGAATGTATTATAACAATCCTGTAAAAATTACCAACACAGTGGTTACACCAACTGTAAGCAATAAGAAGTCAGGGTTTGATGCTATGGATATAGTTAAATGGGTGGTAATTATTGCACTGGTGGTAGTGGCTGTTAGTTTGGTGAAGGGACTTATTAGTCCAAAGGCTACTGATGTGACAAAGTTTGTTAATTATGACTATGATCAGTTGAAGGATGCCATAGATGAGGATATTGAGAAGGATACAGATATGAGTAGTAAGATTACTCATTATTCTAATGGTACTGTTACTGTAGATAGCGCAGAGGGCATTGGCATAGTTTATATCGATGGGGCTAGGAAGGGACTACATATTGATGATAAGAAGTATTGTATGTTTGGTATATCTTTGGGGGACGGTGAGACAACCATCGAAGATAATATAACCTATGACTACACAGAATATATGTTGGTATTAAATGATTTGGCAGGCGGTAAATCCACAGCGACAATATACTATAACACTTCAAAAAATGATTGTTTGGTTGTATTTGTGAATGATAAAAGCGCCAGAGTTGTTGCTATGACTTATTTTAATGATTATAAATTGTTTTCAACAAATCTGGACACTATAGAATAGAATTTGAAGAATAGCATAATCTTCTTGAAGTAACAGGAAAATTATGCTATTCTTTTTTTGTGTTATTTTATACACAGGATTTAACGATTTACGAGAGAAAAGGGAGGATATATTATGAATTGTTCAGTTTGTGGAGCTATGATTCCGGTTGGACAGAATGCATGCCCGAATTGTGGAGCACCTGTTCAGCAGGTAGCGCAGCCAATGCAGCCAATGGGAGGCTATCAGCAGCCGGTACAGCCAATGCAGCCAATGGGAGGCTACCAGCAGCCGGTACAGCCAATGCAGCCAATGGGAGGCTACCAGCAGCCAGTACAGCCAATGGGAGGCTATCAGCAACCAATGCAGCCACAGCAGCCTATGGGAGGTTATCAGCAGCAGGCGGGTGGCTATCAGCAACCTATGGGACAGCCAGGTGGAGCAGCTCCAGCATTTAATAAGGCAGCACTTTCAGGAATTCTTGATGGTGGTATTATGAAGCTGGTTGGATTAATTGGAGCAGCACTTATTATGCTTAGTCCACTTTTATCATGGTGCTATGCAAAGATTGAGTTCTGGGGAGAGGTAGAGAAGGATTCTCTCAATATGTTTGGTATAGCTGATGAGCTTGATGCCGGAATATTTGTGCTTTATGGTATAATAATTATGCTGGCTGGTGCACTTTTAGTATGTAATGATGTAGCAGATTTAGCTCAGCCATTACAGGTTCTTAAGCAGAAGCTTTCTATGATTCCATATGTTGAGCTTATTATAGTAGGTGTTGTACTTTTATTCTTCATACTTGCTATGGCTAATGGAGATGTAAATGATGTTATAGAAGCAGCTGACCTTATGGGCAAGGGAACACACGGTGTTGGACCTGTAGTTTGTATTATTGGTATGCTTGGAGCAGCAGCACCTAGAGTGTGCAAGATTTTAAATATTAATATCTAATAATTAGTATTATATATGTCTATTAAAAGAGCGAGGAGTAGTCACTTCCTCGCTCTTTTAATTTATTCATTTATCCCTAAAGACTTGATTTTTGACCCAATATAGAATAATATATCATAGGATGATTATTTATAAATGGGGAACTGTTCCCTTTTGTAAGGAGAAAGCAAAATGATTGATGAAAATAAGGTTGCATTGATGACCAAGATTGCCATCTACGAGAAGAAGGAAGGCAGTCGAAATCTTATGTTGAGTAAATATTATAAAAGTGATTACGTAAGGTTTAACGTGTTAAAAACCATGGTGGCAGCTACTGTAGCATTTTGGACTATAGTGGGAGCTTATGTGTTTATTAAGTTTGACGATTTGCTTGCTAAGGTAAGCGAGGTTGATTACTTTGACGTTATGTATAAGGTGCTTGGGGCGTATGTATTCTTTTTGGTTGCATATTTCTTCTTTGCCCAGATTGTTTATTCCTTTAGATATTCTATGGCTAAGCCAGGGCTTATCGCATACAATGTTAATCTTAAAAGATTGATAGAGGCCTACGGTGGAAAGCGTAAAAAGAAAAAGACAAAGGTTAATACCAAGATGCTTGGGGCCGTAGTGGAAGATGAGATTGAATTTGAAGAGGCTCCACAGCCTGCTAATAAGATAAAGCTTAAGAGAACTGATATGATCAGCAAGAAAAAACAGCAGGAGGAAGAGGAACGTAATCAACAGATTATAGAAAACGCTCAGAGACGTAAGGAATGGCTTGCCAGAAAGGAAGCTGAAAAGGCCGAGAATGACAGACGTAAGGAAGAAGAGCGTCGAAAGAGAGAACAGGCGTTATATGCACAGCAGCAGGCTTACCTTAACCAGCAGACAGGTGGCAATATGCAGCAGAGCTTTGTAAGAGAAGATTTTACGGTGCAGGGGGATGCAAATTATAATCCGAATTATGCTAATCAGAATGGGCAGATGAATGGAAGGAGTGATAGCTAATGTCAGGCTTATTGACTATAAGAGATACAATTAGAGATTTTTTGAGAAAATTTGATGAGATAACTACACCGGTATTTAGATTTATCTTATCTTATATAATGTTTACATCTATTAACAGTATGTATGGGTATTCTGATTTATTTGAGAGTGGAATGGTAGTATTCCTTCTATCTGTTATATCAGCACTTGTATCTACTCCTATAGTTGTATTTTTAGGTGGAGTTGTTATAGTTATGAACTCCTTTGCAGTAGCTACTGAGGTTGGAATATGTGCGTTATTTTTATTCCTTCTTATGTACTGTATGTATATGAGAGTATTCCCTAACACAGGATGGATACTTGCGTTGGTTCCAATACTTTATATGTGGAAGCTGTCCTATGCTGTTCCAATCATAGTAATGATTTTTGCCGGAGCATCAGGTATAGTTCCTGCAGCATTTGGTGTTGTAATATACAGATTTTCACTTTATGTAACTGAGGTAAAGGAACTATTAGTTACAGCTTCAGAGGAGGATACCTTCCTTGCGTATACATATCTTATAGATTCTGTTCTTAAGAATAAGGAGATGCTCCTTAGTATGATAGTATATGCAGTGGTTATACTTATAAGCTTTGTTATATATAAGCTTCCTGTAGATTATGCATGGTATATCGCTATAGGTGTTGCCGGTGTAATCAATGTAATAGCATTTATGTCCTGCGGAATGATGCTTGATGTAGAGGTTGAGGCAGGTAATGTAATATTCGGAACTATACTTGGAGTGATAGTTGCGGTTATAGTTCAGCTTTGTAAGAGTATGGTTGACTATTCAAGAAAGGAAACTGTTCAGTTTGAGGATGATGAGTACTTCTACTATGTGAAGGCTATACCAAAGTATACAGTTTCTGCTAAGAGAAAAAATGTTAAGAAGATGAACGATGAGATTGAAGAGGTAGTAGAACAGCAGTAAGACTTAAGTGATGGGGTGTTTATTTGGATAAATTAATTGCAAAATTAAGTTCATATTTTGATTGGTTTTACTTCCCACATATCAAGGGCACAGATATAGTAGAGATTATTATTTTATCTGTATTAATCTACTATGTTATGAACTGGTTTAAGAAGACCAGAGCCTGGACCTTGGTTAAGGGCTTAATGGTGCTGGCTTTATTTACAGTATTTGCGGCAGTGCTGCACCTTAATACCATTTTATGGATTATACAGAATACCATAAGTGTAGGTATTATAGCGGTTATCATTCTGTTCCAGCCTGAACTTAGACGTGCTCTTGAAGAGCTGGGTAGAAGAAATTTGGTGCCGGATGTATTTGCCAATGATAAAAATGTAAAAAGCGAAAAACTTAGTGATGAGACTATTCAGGAGCTGGTGGCGGCAACTATTGATATGAGTAAGAATAAGACAGGTGCTCTTATTGTGATAGAGGATTCTGTAGCTTTGGGAGAGTATGAAAGCACCGGTATAAATATAGATGCGGCAGTGTCCAGACAGCTTTTGGTTAATATTTTTGAACACAATACACCACTTCACGATGGTGCGGTTATTGTGAGAAACAATCGTATAGTGGCGGCTACCTGTTATTTGCCACTTACAGATAGAAGTGATTTGAATAAGGATCTGGGAACAAGACATAGAGCTGCAGTTGGTATAAGTGAGGTATCAGACAGCTTGACCATTATTGTATCTGAGGAGAGCGGTGCTATATCTGTTTCACATTCCGGTATATTGTATAGAAACCTTGATTCTGAGGGATTAAAGAAGCAGCTTCAGCGACTTAAGTCCAAGGATATTCAAACAAAGCGTTTCAGAAGAAAGGGGGGCAAGAAGAATGAAAAGCAGGATGCGTAGTAAAATTCTTGATAACTTCGGCTTAAAGCTCCTCTCAGTTCTATTTGCCTTTATACTGTGGCTGACTGTTATGAATATATCTGATAGACAGATAACTGTTGAGATAGATGATATACCTGTACAGCAGTTAAATGGCGCAGCATTAGAGGAGTTAGATCAGGTATATGATGTGGCCAAGGGTGACACCGTGGATATTATAGTTAAGGGTAGAAGGTCCGTGGTGGAGGATTTGGATGCAAGTGATTTTATTGCAAGTGCAGACCTTTCCACTATGTCTATAACTAATACAGTGCAGATTTCTGTTGTTCCGAAAAGTGTAGGTATTAGAGATGAGATTTCCATAAGCTGTGTAGACAATGTTATGCGACTTAATCTTGAAGAAAAGGTTAGTTTGCAGTACTCAGTAAAGGTAAAAACCTTTGGCAGTACTAAGGATGGATATGCGGTTTGTAGTCAGCAGACTTCTCCTAATATAGTTACTATAGAGGGACCTAAAAGTGCAGTTGAAAAGGTTACAGAGGTTGTTGTAAGGGTAGATGTTTCACATTTAGATAAGTCTACTGATACTGAGGGTGTGATTCTTTTATATGACGCTTATGGGGATCAGATAACTAATGGTAAAATAAGTACCAGCCAAAGTACTGTAAAGGTTCATATTGACATATATCCAACAAAAGAGGTGCCTGTAATAGTTAACGTTAAGGGTGTTCCAAAGGATGGATATAAAGTGTCAGAGGTGATTTACCAGCCTCAAACAACATTGATAGCAGGTGAGCCGGAGGCTTTAGATAAGATAAATGAGCTTGTTATAAATGATATGTATATAAGTGGTATGGATGAGGACTTAGAGACTGCGGTAGAGCTAAAGAGTTATCTTCCGGACAATGTTTACCTGGCGGATTCTTCGGAGGAGGTTGTTATTACAGTTAGTCTGGAGGAATTAGTAAGGAAACAGCTAAATGTTAAGACCAGTGATATAACACTTTTGCAGAAGTCTACAGACAAGACATATGAGTTAGAGCTTTCTGATGATTTTGTCATAGTGGTAACAGGCCTTGATTCAGCTGTGACAGATATAGATATAGCTAAGCTTGCACCTAAGATATATTGTAAGGATTTGTCTATAGGAAATCACAGTAATGTAGATATAGATTTAACTCAGATAGAAGGCTTAGAGTATGAGATAATAGGTACGGCAACCTTATCCATTACCTCCGAATAAGGAGTGATTGCATGGAACAAAAATTCAAAGAAGCTGTTGAAAAGAGCAATTATATAGTGTTCTTTGGCGGAGCAGGAGTTTCTACAGAAAGTGGTATTCCTGATTTTAGAAGCGTGGATGGATTGTACAATCAAAAGTATAAATATCCACCGGAGGTTATGGTAAGTCATAGCTTTTATGTGAGTAGGACAGAGGAATTCTTTGACTTTTATAAGGAGAAGATGATATTTAAAGAGGCAAAGCCCAATCAGGCTCACATCAAGCTGGCTCAGCTAGAAGCTATGGGAAAGCTTAAGGCGGTGGTAACCCAGAATATTGACGGATTACACCAGGCAGCAGGAAGTAAGGAAGTGTTAGAGCTTCATGGATCTGTTCACAGAAATTACTGTGAGGATTGTGGCAAGTTCTTTGATTTGGATTATATCCTTGATTCTAATGGTGTGCCAAAGTGTGATGCTTGTGGCGGAAATGTTAAACCGGATGTGGTTCTTTACGAGGAGGGCTTAGATAGTGAAACCTTAACCAGAACCATTCAACACATATCTAAGGCGGATATGCTTATTATCGGCGGGACATCATTGGCAGTTTATCCTGCGGCAGGGCTTATAGATTATTTTAAGGGAGATTATTTGGTGGTTATAAATATGGCACCTACTCCTAGAGACAAGCATGCAGATATTGTCATAAATAAAAAGATTGGAGAGGTTTTCTCCAGATTATAATTACAAATCAAAAAAATGGCATCCTTTCGGGTGCCATTTTTATTTGATATATATGTGTTATTTAACTAATCTTTTTTTACAACGTTTGCTCTCTTGTTTTTCTTATTCTCGTAGAGCGCTGCATCGGCGTTGTGCATAACCTCCTCTATGTTGAGAGAAGGTGAGCAGGTGAATGTCTCTATACCGATACTGATGTCGATGTAGTATGGCTTTCCGCAGGTATCATTAAGTGTCTTTGAAAGCTCTGAAATCCTGTTTCTTATGATGGCTGGTCTGGTTGGGTCATCTAAGAATGCGAATATTACAAATTCATCGCCTCCGATACGACCTATGATATCATCCTCGTCAAAGCACTTGGTAAGGATATCTGCGATACTCTTAATGGCGAAATCTCCACTCTTATGACCAAATATATCATTAACCTGTTTAAGGTTATCCATATCGGCGAACACTAGCATAGCGCGCTTTCCGTCATTGTACTGAGAGTTAACCTCGGTTCTGACACTGTCCAGGAAGCCACGTCTGTTGTTTAGGCCTGTAAGCTCATCGGTGATTGAAAGCTTGTTGAGTAGCTTGTTTTTCTCATTTAACTCTGTGGCTGAGATAGCCAGCTTCTTCTGAGTTGATAGCTGCTGTCTCATAAGAGAGATAAAGTTAAGTGAGGTTGAAAGCTGTAGAGTGGATGGATATATATTTCCAAAGTGCTCCACATCAATCTCACCTACAAATAGTCCGTACTGGATATTGTTTGTAAATAAAGGTGATAACACCATTGTCTTACGCCTCTTAGTTGAAGCATATTTGTTTTCGAAAACCTCGTCTGAGGAGATTATTCTTTCATCTCCGGAGAGGTATGTAATCTTACCCATATCATCGCATACCTGAAGATATAAGGTTTTTGGAATCTTCCATGAGCCATTAGGAAGAAGCATAACTGCCTCGTTGTATATGTAAAGAAAGGCTCCTGTAAAATGTGAATCCTCCAGCTTTTCCATCATAAGCTTGAAGCAGGATTCCTCGTCGTCGCTACTGGTGAGAGTGTCTCTTGTGATGTACATTGATGACCATACATTAGATTTGTTCTGACGTATAGTGTTATATAGCTTGTTTGAAGTTCCAAATACCAATATGGATAATATCTTGTTAAACAGTCTGGCTATAGAGTTGGATAACTCGGTTGTGTCAGCCAGATGTATTAAAAGCTTATTGAATTCACGAATGGCATAGGTGATTTTATCTCTGCTAAAGTAGTGAATTAGGGATGACGACAAAATTGAATTAATGGCTTCTTCGATAGCGTCAATATCAAATTTTAAATCGCCGGTAACAACGATAGGGTCTAAGATAAGCTGGAACAAAGGTGATATATTTTGCACCAAATCCAGATAATAAAATGCATCACTGTAATCCTTGAACAAGTAGCTAAGGATGTTGTTGATAAGCTCATAAGAATCCTCGGATTTATTCAATGTAATTCCTGTATTTGCCATATTTTTGAATTTATAATTCTCGCATCCGCATGATGAACGAACTATCAGGCTTGAATTGAGGACACTAATATTGGTCTTTCCGGTTTCTAAAAGGTTAATAACCTCGTATACAGAGTGATATCCCATATCCATTATTTTATTGTGAACAGTGGTAAGCATAGGATTAAGTACTATTGATGCAGGCGAGTCGTCATAGCCTGTTACAAGTATATCCTTTCCTATCTCAAGACCACGTTTTTTGATGGCGGTGTATCCTCCTATAGCCATCTGGTCGTTGGCAAATACTATGGCCTCCAAATCAGGATTTCTTTCAAGCAAACCATCTACAAGCTCCTCTGTGAATTCAGAGAAGTTACCGTATACGATGCGACCTTCATCTAAAGGAATATTATTTTCAGCAAGAACGGTTTTGTAAGTATTAAGTCTATCCTTAGCATCGGCATTTTCCTTACGGCCACTGACGAAACCGATTTTGGTTTTTCCATGCTCCTTAATAAGGTGCTCTATAGCAAGTCGCATACCGGTCTTACCCTCTGTGTACACGCAAGGATACCCGGGAATCTCTATCTCAATTGTGATAATTGGAATATCAAAATTCTTAAGGAATGCTATCATGTCACTTTCGGACAAAAAGCTTCCGATGGAGCCGATAGACACAATAAGAGCATCTAAGGTATTCTTAGACGCATAGTAGAAGATTGAATTGTACTGATAGTCAAAGCGAGCATTCTTAGGGTCGTTGTATGAAGCATTCATAAACATACCCGGAAATACTATCAGATTGACATCCAGTTCTTTTGCGGCATAGTCTACACCTTTACAAACCTCGTAAGCATAATCATTATCCAGATGACAGGTGAAGAAGCCGATGTTTAGTCGTTTCTTGTTACCCAATTTAATTACCCCCAAATTATAAAGCTAAAGTTTATATACCTAAGATTTATTTTACTACTTTGATTTGTCAAATTCAAGGAATTATGTGAGAATATATTGATATTTTTGGCTATTTTTCAGGTTTACAAACTGTTCTATATAAACTATAATAAATGAGATATAAAATACTCAAATATTCATACTTTCAGGAGGATTATAATATGGATTACAAGAATGCCGGTGTAGATATTGAAGCAGGCTACAAGTCAGTGGAGCTCATGAAGGAGCATATTAAGAAGACTATGAGACCAGAGGTTTTAACTAATATCGGAGGCTTCTCAGGTGCATTTTCACTTAAGAAGATTAAGGATATGGAAGAGCCGGTTTTACTTTCAGGAACAGATGGATGTGGAACAAAGGTTAAGCTTGCTATAATTATGGATAAGCATGATACAATCGGTATTGATGCAGTTGCAATGTGCGTTAATGATATTGCATGTGCCGGTGGTGAGCCATTATTCTTCCTTGACTATATAGCGTGTGGTAAGAATTACCCAGAGAAGATTGCTACAATTGTTAGCGGTGTTGCAGAGGGATGTGTTCAGTCAGACGCTGCTCTTATCGGTGGAGAGACTGCAGAGCATCCAGGCCTTATGCCAGAGGATGATTACGATGTGGCAGGCTTTGCAGTTGGTGTTGTTGAGAGAAAGGATCTTATTACAGGCGCTGATATAAAGCCGGGTGATGTAATTATCGGTATGACATCAAGTGGTGTACATAGCAATGGTTTTTCATTGGTTCGTAAGGTATTTGATATGACTAAGGAGTCTCTTGATACATATTATGATGAGTTAGGAAAGACTCTTGGTGAGACTCTTCTTGCTCCAACTAAGATATATGTAAAGGCTCTTAGAAGTATAAAGGAGTCAGGTGTTAGAATTAAGGGCTGTAGCCATATTACAGGTGGTGGCTTCTATGAGAATATTCCTCGTATGCTTCCAGATGGTGTTATAGCTGTAGTTAAGAAGGATTCTTATGAGGTTCCGGCAATCTTTAAGCTTATGGCAAAGGTTGGAAATATTGAGGAGCAGATGATGTACAATACCTACAATATGGGTATCGGTATGATGATAGTTGTTGACCCTGCAGATGTGGATAAGACTATGGATGCGTTAAAGGCAGCAGGCGAAGAGGCTTATGTTATCGGAGAGATAAAGGCTGGCGAAAAGGGAGTAGAGTTATGCTAAGAGTTTTAGTTATGGTTTCCGGTGGTGGAACCAATCTACAGGCCATAATTGACAGTGTTAATTCAGGTGATATTACTAATGCTGAGCTTGTGGGTGTTATAAGTAATAACTACGGAGTGAAATCCTTGGATAGAGCTAAGAATGCAGGTATAGATGCCTGTGTTGTATCTCCTAAGGATTTTCCAGACAGAGCAGCATTTAATGAGGGACTTTTAGACAAGGTAAACAGCTACAAGCCGGATTTGATTGTACTTGCTGGATTCTTGGTTGTTATTCCAGAGAAGATGATAGATGAGTATGAGAACAGAATCATAAATATTCATCCATCACTTATTCCATCCTTCTGTGGAACAGGCTACTACGGACTTAAGGTTCACGAGGCAGCCTTAGAACGTGGTGTTAAGCTAACAGGAGCTACTGTTCACTATGTAGACAAGGGAACTGACACAGGTCCTATTATTATGCAGAAGGCAGTTGAGGTGCGTGAGGGAGATACTCCGGAGGTGCTTCAGCGAAGAGTTATGGAGGAGGCTGAGTGGAAGATACTTCCGGCAGCTATTAATCTTATAGCAAATTCATAAAAATATTATAAGAAATATTAATGGGCTGTCCCGATATCTTCCGGATGAGAGGATATTAAGACAGCCTTTGTGACACTATATTATATTAAGGAGGACGTATTGATGAAGGTACTTATAGTTGGAGGCGGCGGAAGAGAGCACGCTATAGCATGGAAGTGTAAGGAGAGCAAGAGAGTAACTAAGCTTTATGCAGCACCTGGAAATGCAGGTATTAGTGAGCTTGCTGAATGTGTTGATATATCAGTTATGGATGCACCTAAGTTAGTTGCATTTGCAAAGGAGAAAGACATAGATTTAACAATCATCGCACCGGATGATCCGCTTGTGGCAGGTGTGGCAGATGAATTCGCAAAGGCTGGTCTTAGAGCATTTGGACCTGTTAAGAATGCAGCTATTATCGAGGGTTCAAAGGCATTCTCTAAGGATCTTATGAAAAAGTACAATATTCCTTCTGCAGCATATGAGACCTTTGATAATGCTGATGATGCACTTGCTTATCTTGAAACTGCAAAGATGCCTATAGTGCTTAAGGCTGACGGTCTTGCATTAGGTAAGGGAGTTCTCATCTGCAATAATTTAGAGGAAGCTCGTGAGGGTGTAAAGACCCTTATGCTTGATAAACAGTTTGGTACTGCAGGTGACAGAATCGTAATCGAAGAGTTTATGACCGGTAGAGAGGTATCAGTGCTTTGCTTCTGTGACGGAGAGACTATTAAGCCTATGGCTTCAGCACAGGATCACAAGCGTGCAAAGGATAACGATCAGGGACTTAATACAGGAGGTATGGGTACATTTTCACCAAGCCCTTTCTATACAGATGAGGTAGATGCTTTCTGTAAGAAGTATGTATATCAGGCAACAATTGATGCTATGAAGGCAGAGGGTAGACCGTTTAAGGGAATACTTTTCTGTGGACTTATGCTTACAGAGGATGGTCCAAAGGTACTTGAGTACAATGCAAGATTCGGCGACCCAGAGGCACAGGTTGTGCTTCCACGTATGAAGAACGATCTTATTGATGTTATAGATGCTTGTATCGATGGAACCTTAGCTGATGTTGAGCTTGAGTTTGAGGATAAGGCAGCAGTTTGTGTAATCCTTGCATCTAATGGATACCCTGAGGCTTATGAGAAGGGCTTCCCTATAGAAGGCTTAGATACATTTAAGGATAAGGATGGATACTACTGCTTCCACGCTGGAACTAAATGGGCAGATGGCAAGATAGTAACCAACGGAGGACGAGTTTTGGGTGTTACAGCTAAGGGTGATGACTTAGTTAAGGCAAGAGCTAATGCATACGAGGCTACAAAGTGGGTAAGCTTTGATAATAAGTATATGAGAAATGATATTGGTAAGGCCATAGATGAGCAGTAGACTTATACAGATTGGGAAGAAGGTTTGGCATGATAATACAGATTGATTTTAATAGCAATGAAGCAATATATATGCAGCTAAGAAATCAAATAGTAATAGGAATTGCACAGGACAAGATAAAGCATGGACAGTCCTTGCCCTCAGTGAGACAGCTGGCTGAGGAGTTAGGAGTAAATATGCATACCGTAAATAAGGCATACACCATTCTTAAAAATGATGGCTACCTTACTTTAGACAGGAGAAAGGGAGCTGTGGTTTCTGTGTCGGTAGAGACCAAGGTGAGAGACATAGAGACTATGAATGTGGGTATGCGTATGATGGTTGCAGAGGCCATATGTAAGGACATAAGTCTTGCGGAGATGCATCAGATTATCACAGACATGTATAAAGAATTTGGTGACAAAAATGGAGGTAATCTATGAAACTAGAGTTTACAAGTCAGGCTAAAGAGGTAATGAATAGAGCCTGTGAAATAGCATATTCCTTGAGAAGTAGC
Organism: Lachnospiraceae bacterium; assembly: GCA_017463225.1. GTDB lineage: Bacteria > Bacillota > Clostridia > Lachnospirales > Lachnospiraceae > Coprococcus_C. Next base: position 54,105 of record JAFTPO010000043.1, read on the forward strand.
TTTGTGGGAACAGAGCATCTTCTCTGCGCCCTAATAGAAGTGGATGAGGGTGCTGCCTGGGAGGTGCTTAAAGCCAATGGAGCCAAGGCTAATGTGGTTAGAGAATATATTATCAATACAAGCCAGGAGACTAAGAGAGCAAAAAAGACAGAAAAGTCATACACTGAGAAGTTAAATAAGGTTTTGGAAATAAGTGAGTCAGAGGCTAAGAAAACCGGCAGAGATGAAATTGGTACAGCTCATCTTTTGCTTGGTATTATATGGAGCAAGGACTCTATAGCTGTAAGCTTGCTTAATTCTATGGGTATAAATATACAGAAGCTATTTACAGATACATTGATAGCATCAGGTGTTAATGTGGATTCTGTAAAGAGAGCTGTGGCCAACTTAAATGGTCAGAACAAGAAGCAGGCAAAGGCATCAACCTTAGAGCAGTACAGTAGAAATCTTACTAAGCTTGCGGCTCAAAGAACTATGGATCCTGTTATAGGCAGAAGTAAGGAGATAGAGCGTGTTATGCAGATTCTCTGCAGACGTATGAAGAATAATCCTTGTCTGGTAGGAGAGCCGGGCGTAGGAAAGACTGCGGTGGTTGAAGGCTTGGCACAGCTTATATCAGCAGGAAATGTTCCTGAGCTATTGAAGGATAAGCAGATTGTTAATCTGGATCTGTCAGCTATGGTGGCGGGTTCAAAGTATAGAGGAGAATTTGAGGAGCGAATCAAAAGGGTAATGGCTGAGGTTAAGCAGGCTGGAAATATTATTCTTTTTGTAGATGAGCTTCACACTCTTATAGGTGCAGGTGGCGCAGAGGGAGCCATTGATGCTTCCAATATATTAAAGCCGGCCCTTTCCCGTGGAGAGGTTCAGATGATTGGAGCCACCACCAGCAATGAATATAGAAAGTATATTCAAAAGGACGCTGCATTAGAGAGAAGATTCCAGCCGGTTAATGTGGAGGAGCCTTCCAGAGAAGAAGCTATAGAGATATTACAGGGCTTAAGAGAAAAATATGAGCAGCATCACAGTGTTTTGATAGAGGATGATGCAATAACTGCAGCGGTAGACTATAGCATTAGATATATAAATGACAGATATCTTCCTGATAAGGCTATAGACCTAATTGACGAGGCCGCTTCCAGAAAGAAGCTGGGCTTATTCTCAAAGGATAAAACTATGGTTAAGCTGGAGGATGAATGTGACTTCTTGAGTCAGGAGCTAGAGGATGCTTTGGCTGAGGGTGATATTGCAAAGGCTTCAGAGTACAAGAAGCAGTATGAGGCAGCACTAAGGAAGCTGGATAAGGCGAGAAATAAGGTAAAAGAAAATAATAATATTTTGCTTACAGTAAATGATGACGATGTAGCTCAGGTTGTATCGGTTTGGACTAAGGTTCCTGTAAGCAAGCTTACACAGGCGGAGTCTACCAGATTGCTTAAGCTGGAGGATACACTTCACAAGCGTGTGGTTGGTCAGCATGAGGCCGTAGATGCAGTGTCTAAAGCCATAAGAAGAGGTAGAGTGGGACTTAAGGATCCTAAGAGACCTATAGGTTCATTTTTATTCTTAGGACCAACAGGTGTAGGTAAGACGGAGCTTTCTAAGGCATTAGCAGAGGCAGTATTCGGTGATGAGAACTCTATGATAAGAGTTGATATGTCAGAATATATGGAGAAGCACAGCGTGTCAAAGATGATAGGCTCACCTCCGGGATATGTTGGCTTTGATGAGGGTGGTCAGCTCAGTGAGAGAGTAAGGAAGAACCCATATTCAGTGGTGCTTTTTGATGAGATAGAAAAGGCACATCCGGATGTATTTAACATACTTTTGCAGGTGCTTGATGATGGTCACATTACCGATTCACAGGGAAGAAAAGTGGATTTCAAGAATACCATTATTATAATGACAAGTAATGCAGGTGCTCAGAGAATCATAGACCCTAAGAAGCTTGGATTCTCCGCTGGGGAGAATGCTGAAGCAGACCACAATGATATGAAGCAGGGCGTTATGGAAGAGGTTAAGAGGTTATTCAAACCGGAGTTTATTAACCGTATTGATGACATTATAGTATTTAGAGCCCTCACTAAGGATGATGTGAAGGAAATCAGTGCTATAATGCTTAAGGAGCTTAAAACAAGAGTTAAGAAGCAGATGGATATCACTCTTACCTACGGTGAAACCTTAAAGAGCTTTGTGTTTGATAAGGGCTACGATAAGAAGTACGGAGCAAGACCTCTTAAGAGAACTATTCAAAGTGAAATCGAGGATAAGCTGGCAGAGGAAATATTATCCGGAAATGTCAATGCGAAAGATAAGGTAAGCATTAAGGTAGAGGACAAAAAAGTAGTCTTTAAAACACAAAAATAATACAAAAATCTAGTGGCAAAAACCATCGGGATATTATATAATTAAAATGTATAATTTTATTGTACAGGGATGGTGCTAAAACACATTTTGGTGTGTGCCACCAGTGAGTAGCAAAATACTATGGAGGACGAAACTATGGCAGTTATTCAGGAATTGATTCGCGAAGAAGAGACAGGGGCATTAAGCTTTGGTAACTACGAGTTAGCTACTAAGACTAAGAAGGATGGCTTTAATTATAACGGTGACGTATATAAGATAAAGACTTTTAATGAGATTACTAAGCTTGAGAAGAATGGTATGTTTGTATATGAGTCAGTTCCGGGTACAGTTGTACATAATTTTATGGCAACTGACAAGGAAGTGAGATTCGAGGTTGAGGGCTTGGGAGATTCACAGGTTACACTTGAGCTTGAGGCTGAGAAGGAATACAAGATTCATACAGATGGGGTTTATGTTGGTAAGATGAAGACTAATCTTGGAGGAAAGCTTAACGTAAGTGTTATGCTTGATCCGGGCAAGGCAGTAGAGGTTTCTATAGAGAAGCTTTAATAAAGGAGATTATATAGTGGCAAAGGAAAAACAGGTATTTTACTGTAAGGAATGCGGCTATGAATCTGCTAAGTGGTTAGGTCAGTGTCCGGGATGTCACTCCTGGAATACATTTGTAGAAGAGAAGATAACAGTAGGCGCAAAGAAATCCTCCGCATATAAGGAGAAGGTTGCGCCTACTAGTATTTTTAAGGCAACCACAGCGGATGAAAGTCGTATAAAGACTAATATTAAAGAATTAGATAGAGTGTTAGGTGGAGGTATTGTTAAGGGTTCCTTGGTTTTGGTAGGTGGAGACCCTGGTATAGGAAAGTCCACTATTCTTTTACAGATGTGTAGAAATTTAGTTCACGCAGGGGTTGAAACTCTCTATGTGTCGGGAGAGGAATCCTCCGGACAGATAAAGATGCGAGCAGAGCGTTTGGGTGCTTTTGATAAGGATATGACTCTTCTGTGTGATAACGATATGGATAATATATCCCAGGTAATCCAAAAGACAAATCCTTCTGTTGTGGTAATAGATTCTATTCAGACTGTGGCATTGGATGAGGTTAGCTCAGCCCCTGGCACGGTGACTCAGGTCAGAGAGGTTACTGCAAGGCTTATGCAGCTGGCAAAGCTGGGAAATGTAGCTATATTTATAGTTGGTCACGTAACCAAGGAAGGTACAGTGGCAGGTCCTAGAACCTTAGAGCATATGGTGGATAGTGTGCTTTATTTTGAGGGTGATAAGAACAATGGCTTCAGAATACTTAGAGGTGTTAAAAACAGATTTGGCTCTACCAATGAGATTGGTGTATTTAATATGACCGACAAGGGCTTAGAGGAGGTTGAGAATCCATCTCAGCTTATGTTAAATGGACGTCCTGAGGGAGTGTCCGGTTCAGTTGTAGTATCCTCCTTAGAGGGAAGCCGCTCTATACTTGTAGAGCTTCAGGCACTGGTATGTCAGACTAATTTTAATATGCCAAGACGTACCTCGGTAGGTGTTGACTTTAATAGAGTTAATCTTATTATGGCTGTTATGGAAAAAAGAGCAGGACTTAATCTGTGGGGCTATGATGCCTATGTCAGTATAGCAGGTGGCATGCGCATAAGTGACCCTGCCATAGATCTTGGTATCGCCTGCGCCATAGCTTCAAGTATGAGAAATAAACCTGTTGATGAACGTACTATGATCATAGGTGAGGTAGGATTAGCCGGAGAGATTCGTGGAGTGTCAAATATTATGCAGAGAGTGAAGGAAGCAGATAAGCTTGGATTCAGGCAGTGCATTATTCCTGCATCAAATTATGATGTTGCCATGGAGAAACTGGATATTAAGATTACTAAGGTGTCTAATATAGTGGAGGCACTTGGAGTGATATAAAAACAATGAGCCATGCCCATACACATCGCAACCCTGCGGGTCGCTCAGTGATGGGATATACACCACATATGAAAACAATGAGTCATGCCCCTCACATCGCAACCCTGCGGGTCGCTCAGTGATGGACATTCGTCATATGTAGAAACACAGCATATAATAGCAATGAGCCATACACATCGCAACCCTTCGGGTCGCTCAGTGTACGGCATTCGCCGCATACAAAAAAATAAAACAGTCAGTATCAGTGAGCAAGCTCCCTGAACTGATTGTTTTATTTTTTGTGCGTGGCTCATTGTTTTCACATGTTCCATAATCCATATGCAGGAATATTTAAAACCTTTCCATCCATAGACACCTGATCTAAGGATATCTTTAAGGTTAATTCTGTGTCCGGAGTCTTGGCTAGGAAACTCTTTATGTTCTGTGCCTTTTTGTTAGTGATAAAGCGTATATCCACAGGGATTGGTCCCTTGTCACCCTGATATACGAAAGGAACTCTTGCTGTAGCACCTGAGGTCCAGTAGTAAAGGTTGCCCACGTTGTGGCTAAGCTCCTGGAATAAAAACTGCTCTGCGATGGCTCCATTTTCCTCGGTGAAGATTTCCTCTATGGTAAGCTCCTCGTTCATAGGAAGACCATATGCAGCACGGAGTAAACCGTGGTCGATGTAGAAAAGCTCAAATGCCTTATAATCCACATAGTCCTCTAAAGGCATAACGCCCTTCTCTAATCTTGGCAACTTTCTGGCGATTCCAAGATTGCAGAGGGCCTGAGTTGCTTCGGAATATTCTCTGCTTCTTGCGTTAGAGTCTACAAAGCGATACATAAACTTCTTGTTATCTCTTGCAAGCTGCTTAGGTATGCTTTTCCAGATTCGTTTGCAGCGTTGTCCTAAAGCTTGATTAAACTTGCTTCTGATTAAAGCTCTGTAGTCCTCGATAAGCTGTAGCTGTACTGGTCTTACATCAGCTAGCTCCTTGTTCTTAAGATATGCAATAACTGCTCCCGGCATACCGCCAATGAGTAAGTACTCTTTAAGCATAACTGAGATTGCATTTACCTCTAAGGAGGTAAGTGGCTTGTCCTTATTGTTGCGGATTGCATTCATAAAAGGATGAGCCTTGTTAGCAATCATATAGTCCTCGAAGGTCATAGGACGCATTCTAATTATGTTGAATACATCTTGATGAGAATATTCATACTCTGTAAGCTCCATAGTGGAGGCTATGAGGCAGATTGAGTAATCCTTATGACTCTTGGAAAACTCATAGAAGAAGCTTGCGCAGTCCGGGATATCCTGAACATTGTCAAATATTAGAAGGGAATCACTTAGCTTTGCATTGTCAAAATGCTCCTCCAGTAAAAAGTCCATATCCAGAACTCTAGAACCCATAGACATATCGTCAAGCTCTTCCTTTGATAGCAGCGAAGAGTCTTCACTATCATCCTTATCAACGTCTTCGATATCTCCCTTGGTATCCTCTGCTTCAGTCTTAATACCAGCGATAATATTGGCAAAGGCCGGATACTCTGCGCAGTCAATATATTTCTGGGATGGGAAATAAGCAGTGGCAAAATCCTTTACGGTCCAGGTTTTACCAACACCGTGGGCACCTTTTATAAAAAGGATACGTCGACGCTTTTCCTCAAACCAGGAAACTAATTCGTTAATTACATTTCTGTACATATAATTTCTCCTTAAATATAGATGGTTATATTTTATTAAATTATTAGGAAAGTGTCAACAAACTAAGATAAAGTTAAGATTTTAAAAACTAAAAAATTAACCATTATTTTACCTTGTTGGATTATGTCTAAAATGGTATAATCAATACTGGTGAAGATTTTTCTAAAATTCCTAATTTAACTTAAATTGCATCAGGCAATAATCAATATAAAGTAAAAAGGAGAGTACCATGGGAGGAAAATGGAATAAAAACTATTTTAGACTAGGCGTTGTTCTTACAGTGTCTCTTTGTATATGTACTGTTTTCGGACAGCTGATTCAGGAGTGGAGGGGGATATTTAAGGGTTTAGATACACTTATGTCCGCTATGACACCTTTTGTTATAGGAATTGTAATAGCATTTTTAATCAATCCTATTATGGTTGCCTATAGAAGGGGCTTTGCTCATATATTTGGCAAAAAGTTTAAGGTGTGGGATTACGATGAGGCATTCAGAAAATCGAAGACACCATGTTTGATTCTTACCTTCCTGACATTTATAGGACTTTTGGTAGGCTTCTTATGGATAGTAATTCCAAGAGTATATGAGAGCTTACAGGATTTGGTGGAAAATGCCCCTTCATACATAGAAAGTATGAGAAGCTGGGTCGAAAAAATGTTTGCGAAGAATGAGTTTCTTGAGGGTCAGTTAAACAGCGTGCTGATTTATCTGGAAGAAACTGTAATGGGATTCATTAACTCCAAGATAGTTCCTAATATAGGAGACATAGTTGCAAAGGTTTCTACCGGACTTGTATCAGGTGTTACTGCAGTATTTAACTTCTTGGTCGGCCTTATAGTAGCGATTTATCTTTTAGGTAGTAAAGATATTTTCCTTGCTCAGAGTAAGAAGATAATATATTGCTTATTCTCAAAGGAGAAGGGTAACAGGATATTGGAGGGCGCAAGCTATGCAAACTCAGTATTTGGTGGATTTATCAATGGTAAGATAATCGACTCAGTAATTATAGGCTTTATGTGTTATGCCTTTACCGGACCTATCGGTATGAAGTATGCGGTGCTTATAAGTGTTATCGTTGGTGTTACTAATGTAATACCATTCTTCGGACCGTTTATAGGAGCAATTCCGGGAGCGTTGCTTGCACTTATGGATTCGCCAATGTACTTCTTAATATTTGTAATATTCGTATTCCTGCTTCAGCAGTTTGATGGCAATATATTAGGACCACTTATCCTTGGAGATTCAACAGGACTTTCAGGCCTTTGGGTATTAGTTGCCATCCTTGTAGGTGGAGATTTGTTTGGTGTAGCAGGTATGATACTTGGTGTTCCTGTATTTGCATGTATCTATGCCTTCTTTGCTGTGCAGCTTAGAGACAAGCTCAGAGCTAAGGGGTTATCTTCTAAGACTGAGGATTATTTCAGGCTAAAAGGCTTTGATGAAGAAACAGGAGAGCCTATATATAGAAAGAAGCATGATTACGCAAAGCCAAGCATTAAAAAGAGAAAGGGCTTCTTCAAGAAGAAGGCTAGAGAGGCAGCTGTTGTTGAACAGCTGGAGGATATTATAGAAGCAGAAGACAGTGTTTCTTCAAGTAAGTCAGAGGATTCAAGCAAAAATAAATAACAAATTATGACAAAGGGACTATAAAAATATAGTCCCTTTGTGATATAATATAGAATTGTATTAGATATATTTTGCAGGAGGTAATACTTATGGCTAAAGGGTGTTATTCAACAGAGAAGATTTTAGGCTGGATGGGTTATTTTTCCAGAGAGATGGATGTAAGTCCGGAGAAGATAAAGATACTTGATATCTGTGGTAAGAAGAAGAATGTTATTCCTTTCGTGGATACCCGTAAGAGAGTGCTTATATTCGCAGATGAGCTTCACGAGGATTTGTTCTACGAGCTTTGGGAGGCAGGCTTTGGCGAATATGATATGTGGTATGGAGCAGGACTTGATAATGACGGACAGATAAAGAAGGTTAAGATTAAAGAGGTTATCAACAAGAAGATTGAGGGCCCTACAGTTATGTTTATTCTCAATGAGAATACCAGAGAGTCTTATCGTATAGGTATGAGAAATGAGATGTTCTCTAAGGGACCTATAAAGTACGTTGGCCACGAGATTCGTGCTGTGATTATGAGTATGTTAAATGTTGATTCTTCAGATTGCATCTGCTTAGTTGATGCGGAGAGTATTGCCATAGAGGCTGCCTTCGTTGCAGGTGATGGTACCATTATCTGTGTAGAGAATGATAATGGTGCTAAGGAAACTATGGAGGACAATGTTAAGCAGTTTGGTGTACATAATGTTATGATAGTTCCTGATTTAGGTCCTGAGAGCATGGAGAAGATGCCGGTGCCAAGACTTGCATTTATAGTGGCAAATAAGCATTTGGAGGAGGATATTGAGAGACTTCTCAAGAAGAATCCTAAGATGCAGTTTGTAATATATACATTGGAGCTTAATATTCTGTCAAATATTAAGCCACTCTTTGATAAGTATAATATAGCTAATATGGAGGTTACACAGATTACAGTATCTAAGACTGACAAGAACTCTGTATTTGTTACCCAGCCTTCACCATGGCTTATAACAGGAGAGGTGTTGTAATGGCTATAGAAAATATGCCTAAGGATCCTGTGATGTTGCTTAGCTTCGTAAATACAAGCCTTAGAGATAAGGGTATAGGTTTAGAAGAGCTTTGTAAAAGCTTTGGCGTAGACGTGAAAGAAATTGAAGAAAAGCTTGACAAGATAGGTTATACTTATAATAATGAATTGAATAAATTTGTATAGGAGATTTATAAAAATGAAACACGAATTTAAGAAGATAGAGCCTAAGTGGCAGGCTAAGTGGTATGAAGACAAGATATTCAATGCCCAGGATGGCTCAGATAAGCCTAAGTTTTACGGACTTGTAGAGTTCCCATATCCATCAGGTGCAGGTATGCATGTTGGACATATTAAGGCTTATTCAGGTCTTGAGGTAATATCCAGAAAGCGTCGTATGCAGGGCTATAATGTACTTTTCCCTATCGGATTTGATGCATATGGTCTTCCTACAGAGAATTACGCAATCAAGACTAATACACATCCAAGAGAGATAACTGATGTAAATATTGCTAAGTTCTCAGAGCAGCTTAAGAGAGTAGGCTTCTCCTTTGATTGGGATAGAGTAGTTGATACTACTGAGGAAGGCTTCTATAAGTGGACTCAGTGGATATTCCTTCAGATGTTTGAGAAGGGATTAGTTTATAGAGACAGAGCATTTGTAAATTATTGTCCTTCATGTAAGGTAGTTCTCTCTAATGAGGACAGCCAGGGCGGTAAGTGTGATATCTGTAAGAGTGATGTTGTTCAGAAGTCTAAGGATGTATGGTACTTAAGAATTACTCAGTATGCTGACAAGCTCTTAAAGGGTCTTGATACAGTGGATTACCCTGAGAATATTAAGCAGCAGCAGGTGAACTGGATTGGAAAGTCAACAGGTGCATTTGTTGATTTTGAGGTTGATGGTATAGAGGATAAGCTTCAGATATATACTACAAGACCGGATACACTTTTCGGCGTAACCTTTATGGTTATCGCTCCAGAGCATCCACTTATTGATAAGTATGCAGATAGAATAGCTAATATGGATGCAGTTACAGCATATAGAGAAGAGTGTAACAAGAAGACTGAGTTCGAGAGAACACAGCTTGTAAAGGATAAGACAGGTGTTAAGCTTGAGGGTATAGAGGCTATCAACCCACTTAATGGCAAGAAGATTCCTGTATTTATCGCTGATTACGTAATGATGGGCTATGGAACAGGCGCTATTATGGCAGTTCCTGCTCATGACCAGAGAGACTATGACTTTGCTAAGGCATTTGGCGTAGATATAATTGAGGTAATTAAGGGTGGAGATATCTCAGTAGAAGCATATACTGGCGACGGAGAGATGGTTAACTCAGACTTCCTTAATGGCTTTACTAATAAGAAGGATTCTATCGTAAGAGCAATCGAAGAATTAGAGAAGCTTGGCATCGGTAAGGGCGGTGTTCAGTTCAAGATGAAGGATTGGGCATTTAACCGTCAGAGGTACTGGGGAGAGCCAATTCCAATCGTTCACTGTGAATACTGTGGTGATGTGGCTGTGCCTTACGAGGAGCTTCCACTTAAGCTTCCTAATATGGAAAACTTTGAGCCGGGTCAGGGTGGTGAGTCACCACTTGCTCGTATAGATGAGTATGTAAATTGCAAGTGTCCAAAATGTGGCAAGGATGCTAAGCGTGAGACAGATACTATGCCACAGTGGGCAGGTTCATCCTGGTATTATTTAAGATATATTGACCCTAAGAATGACAAGTGTCTTGCAGATATGGATAAGCTTAACTACTGGATGCCGGTTGACTGGTATAATGGTGGTATGGAGCACGTTACAAGACATATGATTTACTCAAGATTCTGGCATCAGTTCTTATATGATCTTGGTGCAGTCAATACACCGGAGCCATATGCTAAGCGTTCAGCGCAGGGACTTATCTTAGGACCAGATGGAGATAAGATGAGTAAGTCAAAGGGAAATGTTATCGACCCACTTGATATTGTAGATATCTACGGTGCAGATACTCTTAGAACCTACGTACTTTTCATGGGCGATTACGGTGCGGCAGCACCTTGGAATGATAGCTCAACAAAGGGCTGTAAGAGATTCCTTGAGAGAGTGGCAGCACTTACGGATATGATAAGTGATGAGCCAATTGGTAAGGAGCTTGAGATTAAGCTTCACCAGACCATTAAGAAGGTAACTAACGACATCGAAGAGATGAAGTTTAACACAGCCATAGCAAGCCTTATGGGACTTATCAATGACATCTACGCTGTAGGCAAGATTGATAAGGACAGCGTATCTATAATCATTAGACTTCTCTGTCCATTTGCACCACATATCTGTGAGGAGATGTGGGAGACTATCGGCGGTGAGGGATATGCATCACTTGCTGCTTGGCCGGAGTATGACGAGGCTAAGACTGTAAATGACACTATCGAGATTGGTGTTCAGGTTAACGGAAAGCTTCGTTCAACCATAGCTATTCCAAATGGTGCAGACAAGGATACAGTTATGGATATAGCTAAGGCTGATGATAAGATTAAGTTTGCTACAGAGGGCAAGACCATCGTTAAGGAAATCTATGTTCCTAATAAGATAGTGAATATAGTAGTGAAATAAATTAAAATGACAAGGGAATCCAACAACTTTTCTTCCGGCCGCGACAGTGGTCGGGACTAAGCTGAACGTTTTAGTGTCAGCGTGGACCGACCCTAGACAGGCCGGCCAAGAAAGTATATTGATTCCCTTGTCTTTTTTATTGCATAAACCCCTTAAGCATATTGAATTTTGCTTTATCCTTAGGGGGAATGGTTTCTTCGATAACATCAAGTAGCAGGGCAGTTTCGTCTTTTGAAAAGGATATATTTCTGGCCTGTAGCTCCTTGTTGATTTTCATAATCTGAGGAAGCATTTCCTCTATGGTTTTACCTTTGCTTTTTTCAGCTATTTCTCTTATGATTTTAAGCTTTAATGGGCTTATGTTCTGTAAACGTGGATTGTTAGAAATATTATTAGAATTATTATTGTTCATAATTCCTCCTTAAGTTATTGATTTAATATTGGTCTAGGATAGACATTACACTATTGAACATATCATCATCATGAGAGCTCATATTGGATTTATTGTCAGCTCCAAACATATTCATTATATTACTTATGTCACCGAAGTTATTGGTCTGGCTTTGATGGTGCTGTTTGTTACAGTCACTTTGCTCCATCTGATTCATAGCCTGCATCATATTCATCATATTCTTCATCTGGATTATATTATCGGAAAAATCCTTGGGCATAAAGCCTGCCAATCCGTTTATAACATCATCTATGGAGCCGGCCTTGCAGTTGAAGCCACACTGACAGAGGAATTCTTTGTCTTCAAGTGCTTCAAGCATGTAGGTTAGCTCCTTATATTTTATGTAGATGATTAAATATTTTTTGAAACGGTAATCTATAAAGGGCACTAAAGCCTCCAACCAAATGATGGATTTATCCTTTATTAAATTGTCCAGGGGGTGAAAGTTAAGGTTAAAATCCATATGATAATCCTTGCCCTTTTATCACAATATATGAGCTTGAAAAAAGGTTTATGACCTATAGATGGCTTTATGTATATTAGGCAAGGACGTTTCGCCCCTGCCATATTAAGGCTCACCTAAGTAGGAGAGCCTGGGAAAGCTGTGGGGTGATATTAGCAGCCACAGCCACAGTTGTCATAGCTGTTTCTTCCTGAATTGTTGAAAAGAAGTAAGAGGATGATTATCCAAATACAGCTACAGCCGTTGTCACAGCCGTCGTTGCCAAATAAGTTTCCACTGCCACCACCACAGAATAAAAGAAGAAGGATAATGATGATGCATGAGCATCCACCATTTCCACCGTAGTTTGAACCAAAAAGACCGCCGTTGCAGCCGCAAGAAGTTGCTGATAAATCGCTCATATTATAAGCCTCCAAAAATTATTTATAGTTTATATTATTCAGAGTGGGAATAAATGTTAATAGAATTAGAAAAAATAAACAGGTTGATTACGAGTTTGATAAATGATAATATGAATTGATAAAAATAGCAGAGGTAAAGTATGCTGGGTAGAAAGCTTCAGACAATTTTTCTTAAGAATACCTTCGCTGTGGTAGGGCCTGCCATAGCTGTATTTTTGGTGCTGTCAATTCTTTTGCTGAGGTATCCGGCATTGGATAAACTGGAGTGTGAGGATATTACAGGGGTTGCTGATTATAGTGGCAGGCTTCAGGTGATGTATGAGTCTGACACAAGACTGGTGGAGTATGATGCGAAGAATCTGTATTATACCGGATACGATTATTATGTGGATGATGAGCTTGCAGGAGCTTATTATTATTCCACAGAAAATGGATATATGGATTTATTTATTATAGAGACCGATCACCCTGAGAGCTTTATAGAGGCACATCATGTTAAGGGTGAAATTATTATGGATAATATATCTGTTAATCACATAGTTTCTAAGCTTGCCGCCGCCGCAGGCATTAAGCAGGAGCTTGTGGAAAGCTATTATTCAAAATATGTTATAAGTGAGCTTGACTATCCAACGGGATACATAGCTATGATGTATGTGTTGTGTCTGGCTCCGGCAGTGCTATGCGCTCTTTTATTACTGTATGTTCTGCTTGTGTTTATAAACCCTGCTATGCACTCTCAGGCAGCTCAGCTATCTGTATATGGAGATGTTCGACAGGTTATTAGAGATATTAATTACGAGCTTAAGAAAAAGCTGCTTTACAAAAGAGAAAATGTTTATATTACAAATAACTTTATGATAGTAAGCTATATGCTTAAGACAGAGGTTATAAAGCTGGATATGATTAGATACATGTCAAAGAATATTGTGGATAAAAAAGTAGGCCTAAAAAAAGAGATAGAGGTGTACAGACTTACTATATCTGATCCGGGAGTGTTATTCTACGAGATTGATTTTCTGGATGAAAGCTTTATAGATGAGGTGGTAAAAAATATACGTGGAATATAGTGGGCAATATAATCTTGTAGGCTAAAATACGTAAAAACCACAGAAAATACCTTGACTTAAAATGCTGACCTTGCTAAAATGTGTATTTGTAAAGTTTATATTTAAAGACTGAGAAGGTGCAACAAGGATTGATAGCTCCTTACAGAGAGATGAGGCCTAGGGTGGAAGCCTCATTATGGATAAGTGTCAATCTCATTTTCACACTGGAGTCATATGCTTGAACGGATATATGGTGATGGCCGTATACAAGTAGGGTGTATCGTTAATGCACGTTACGCATATTGAGTGCGATTATTATAATCGAATCAGGGTGGTACCGCGGAATTTATACTTCGTCCCTAGTAATAGGAGACGGAGTTTTTTTATGGTCCGCCCGGGAAGAATTCAGGAGGTAAAGGATGAAAGAGAAACTGCAAAACATTACAACAGAAGCCTTGGCGAAGATTGAGGCTGCCACTGAGATATCTGAGTTAAATGATATCAAGGTTGCTATACTTGGTAAGAAGGGAGAACTTACATCAGTTCTTAAGAGTATGAAGGATGTAGCACCTGAGGATAGACCAAAGGTTGGTCAGATGGTAAATGATGCCCGTCAGGAGATAGAGGCAAAGCTAGAGGCCAAGACTACTGCCATTACAAGAGCAGCGAGAGCTGAGAAGATGAAGAGAGAAACTATCGATGTAACACTTCCAGGCGTTAAGAAGATAGATGGACATAGACATCCAAATCAGATAGCTCTTGAGGACTTAGAGAGAGTATTTATAGGTATGGGTTATGAGGTTGTAGAGGGACCGGAGGTTGAGTATGATAAGTACAACTTCGAGCTTCTTAACATTCCTGCAAATCACCCTGCAAAGGATGAACAGGATACCTTTTATATTAATAAGGAGATTCTTCTTAGAACTCAGACTTCACCTGTACAGGCAAGAATTATGGAGCAGGGTAAGCTTCCTATAAGAATTCTTTCACCAGGTAGAGTATTTAGATCAGATGAGGTAGATGCAACACATTCACCATCCTTCCACCAGGTAGAGGGACTTGTAATAGATAAGAATATCACTATGGCAGACCTTAAGGGAACTCTTGATCAGTTCGCTAAGGAATTCTTCGGTGAGAAGACAAAGACTAAGTTTAGACCACATCATTTCCCATTTACTGAGCCATCAGCAGAGGTTGACATAACTTGCTTTAAATGTGGCGGTAAGGGTTGTAGAGTTTGTAAGGGAAGTGGCTGGATAGAGATTCTTGGATGTGGTATGGTTCATCCACATGTACTTGAGATGTGTGGAATCGACCCTAACGAGTATTCAGGCTTTGCATTTGGTATCGGACTTGAGAGAGTAACACTTCTTAAGTACGAGATAGATGATATGAGACTTTTGTATGAAAATGATAAGCGCTTTTTGGATCAGTTCTAGAGGAGGTAATAAAGGTTATGAATACACCGATTTCATGGATTAAAGCATACGTTCCGGATTTGGACGTGGAGATAAATGAATTTGTAGACAAGATGACTCTTTCAGGCTCACACGTTGAGTGCTACGAGAAGAAGGATAAGAATCTTGAGAAGATAGTAGTAGGTAAGATTGAGACTATGGAGCAGCATCCGGATGCTGACAAGCTTGTAGTGTGTCAGGTAAATATTGGAGCTGAGACTATTCAGATTGTAACAGGCGCTAAGAACGTTAAGGTGGGAGATGTAATCCCTGTGGTTCTTGACGGTGGTAAGGTTGCAGCTGCTCATGGGGATAACAACGAGTACCCGGATGGAATTAAGATTAAGAAGGGTAAGCTTCGTGGTATCGAGTCAAACGGTATGATGTGTGGTATCGAGGAGCTTGGTTCATCAAGAGATTTCTACCCAGAAGCACCAGAGGATGGAGTATACGTATTCCCAGAGGATTCA